>JAPHUN010000277.1 GCA_026193435.1 Chlorobium sp. | reverse complement strand
CGTATGGATTCCCGTGTAAGACCTGTGAAATAGATGCTCAGATTTCACGGGTCAAGCACGGGAATGACAGGAGAAAAAATCTCTCGTCTCTTCCCATTATTTCAATAGTCATTCGTCATTATTCATTTCCCAACATTCTCCCCATCTTCTATTATTCAATAGTCATTTGTCATTAGACACTCCCCAATTCGTCTCGTCTCTCGTCGATTCTGACTCCTGGCTTCCGGCTTCTGCCTTCCATCCCCTCGCCCCTTCGTCCACTCTCCCCCTCTTCTCGCCTCTTGATTCTTGTCTCTTTTCCCTCGATTCTAACTTCATACTTCTTACTTCTCACTTCTTACTCTTCCCCCCCCTTCCCTACTCAATCGTGATCGATTTGATCGACAGTTCCCTGCCTGAAACTATGTTGGTTTTAAAGGAACCACAGGACGTACACTTGGCGATATGGAAAGCAACGGGAAAACGCTGACCGCATGCTTCACACTCTCCCACTGGCTCTACTTCGCAAACAGCAAGTTCCGCTCCTTCGGCAACCGTGTTTTTTGCTGCTGCTGAAAAGCAGAATTTCAAAGACTCAACCTCTACGCCGGACACCTTTCCGACTTCAAGCTCGATACCGGTCACTGTATCTGAATGTTCCTCTTCGGCTTTTGCGGCAACGACATCGATAATTGAAAGCGCAATTGACATTTCATGCATAAATTCGGGAACTGGTTGTTTTGAAAGTAAACAAATGGCGGCTGAAAATCATTTCCCTATGCAGAAAGTAACCGGTAAATGTTCAGAAACCATCATCCGTACGCATCAAATCTTAAAAGATTTTGTACATTTTCTCAACGTACACAATCACTGAATTTATCGGGAAGAGTGCTGCATTGAAACATCTTACAGGATTATCAGGTATATCCCCGGCGACAATTACCGGAATTCTTGACAAAGCCGCCCATCATAAAGATCTTTTCCTGCATGCTGAAAACGAGATTCCCCGAACACTTCAGGGAAAACGTATTGTTCTTGCCTTTTTTGAAAACTCGACCCGGACAAGATTTTCTTTTGAAATAGCGGCACGGAATCTCGGCGCCTCGACGCTCAATTTCAGCGCGTCATCGAGCAGCGTCAGCAAGGGCGAAAGCATCGTGGATACCATAAAAAATCTGGAGGCTATGCAGGTCGATGCTTTTGTCATCCGCCATCCGTCATCCGGCTCGGCCGAACAGATAAGCCGCATCACCGACAAACATGTCATTAACGCCGGTGACGGTACTCATGAACATCCTACCCAGGCTCTGCTCGATATCTTTACCCTGAGGGATTATTTCGGGTCACTTCAGGATACCAGGATCATGATTCTGGGAGATATACTGCACAGCCGTGTCGCCCGTTCAAATATTTTCGGACTGACCGCGCTGGGGGCAAATGTCGGCGTCTGCAGCCCGGTGTCGCTTCTTCCGGCAGATATATCATCTCTCGGCGTCAGGATATTTACAGGAATCGATAACGCCATCAGGTGGGCTGACGCAGCAATTGTGCTGAGACTCCAGCTTGAAAGAACAACAGGGGGCTATCTGCCCTCCCTTGAAGACTACTCGCTTCATTTCGGCCTTACCGATGAACGCCTCGAAAAAATACGCAAACACATGCTTGTTCTTCATCCCGGACCAATTAACAGGGAAATTGAGATATCGAGCAATGTGGCGGACCGTATCCAGCCTCCCGGTTATTCGAAAAGCGTACTGCTCGAACAGGTAACCAACGGTGTGGCCGTCCGAACCGCAGTTCTTGAAATGCTCTTCACTGAAACATAACGCTTAACCCTTAACTTTCGTCTCTTTTTATCTTAATTCATATTTCTCGTCTCTCGACTCTTAACTCTTGTCATCTTAGCAGTTAACGCAATACAAACTCTTCACTCATGAGAAAAGGATATATCCCGCTGATCGCCCTGTTGCTACTCTCTGTATCCGCCCTGCCCGTATTCGGCGGACCGACTTTGCGCACCATGTTCCGACCGCTTCTCGCAGATCCGCTTGAACCGCGAATCGCTGTCATGCCCTGGCTCGATGATGAATTTCTCCGGCTCGACATCGGTACGTCGGCCGATCTTTACCAGAGCAGCGACGGGAGCCTTGCGTTTGGAATAGATTTCGGCACCTACACGCTTCTGCAAAGTGAAGATAACTTCAAATTCCCGGTTGATACGATAGACTATCTTTTCGGGATAAACGCCTCCTGGAAACAGGCACTTGAAAACGACAACATACCTTTTGATGAGCTTTCCGCAAGATTCCGCATCAGTCACATCTCGGCCCATTTCGAAGACGGGCATTACGACGAAGTTGCCGGAGAGTGGATAAACGAGGAGGCAAGCCCCTTCGGTATCCCGTTCACGTTCAGCCGTGAGTTCATCAATCTCGTCCTTGCGCTTTCATCCGAAAATTACCGCATCTATCTCGGCTACCAGTACCTTTTCCATACCATACCGGACACGATCAACCGGCACGCCCTGCAGGCAGGTGTGGAAATCGACACACCCGGCCATACCTACCTTGCCGCGGATTTCAGGCTGCTCCCTGAGTGGAGTGACGAAATGAACAGAACCGACGGGTTCAGAGGAACCTGGAACCTGCAGGCCGGCTGGAGACTTACGGCACTCGGTCTTGAAAACCTGCGGCTTGCCTACAACTACTCGAACGGCATGAGCAGGCATGGCATGTATTTTTATGATAACGAGAGCTTCAGCTCACTCGGACTGCTTGTCGATCTCTGAATGAGCCGTAGAGTCTTGTAAAGACGCAACCTGTGTCTTTTTTTTTCACACAATTATTTG
>JAPHUN010000303.1 GCA_026193435.1 Chlorobium sp. | reverse complement strand
TCTCTTGCGTGGGCGAGTGCCGGGGTACGGTTTGTGCTTCTCAGAGTGAAAAAACCGGGGGGGGTGACTACGGCAGGGTTCCTATGAAAGGCAGTTCCCGGTATTGCTCGGCGTAATCGATGCCGTATCCGACGACAAACCTGTCCGGTACGGAAAAGCCTGAGTAGTCGACAGTTACCGGATATTTTCTTGTGGACGGTTTGTCAAGAAGGGTACAGATCCGTAATGATGCAGGGTTTTTTTTTCTGAAATTTTCCGCGATTCTGAGGATGGTAAGGCCGGTATCGATGATATCTTCAACGAGCAGGACATCATGGTTTTCAATGTCAAGGTCACCGTTTATGGCAACATTTCCGGATGACTGCATGCTGTGGCCGTAGCTTGAAGCACGGATAAACTCAATGTGGCAGGGTATCTGAATCGAACGCACGAGATCGGCGGTGAACATGAACGCCCCCTTGAGAACACCTACGACGAGAAGCTGATCTGTTCCGGCAAGATCCGCGGTGATCTGTCTGCCGATTTCACTGACGCGTTGTTGAATTTTCTCCGCAGAGAGAAGCTCGATCACCTCTTTTTTTTCCATAGTTCGGTCCGGGGTCAGGTGATGTTTTTGTCGAAAGTATGTATTGCCGCAATGTGCTGCTGTTTCTTTTCCTGCGTCAGAAACGACGCAGTGAATGAATTTACCGCGAGCCTCACCAGATCTTTTCTTTCCAGCGTCAGTGCTTGCTGAACAGCAAGATAATTTTCATTGATATACCCTCCGAAATATGCCGGATCATCCGAGTTAACCGTTACGGAGAGTCCCCGGTCGAGCATTTTTTTCAGGTTGTGCTCTTCCATCGATGAAAAAACTCCGAGCCTGACATTCGAGAGAGGGCAGACGGTAAGAGGGATCTGCCGTTCCACGAGAGTTTTCATCAGTGTTTCATCTTCCATGCAGTGAACGCCATGGTCGATCCTTGCGACATGAAGCGTGTTCAGCGCCTGCCAGATATAGTCTGCATGGCCTTCTTCCCCTGCGTGAGCGACAGTGAGAAACCCTTCTTTGTGTGCCCGTTCGTAAAGGGATCTGAACTTGTCCGGCGGGTTGCCGAGCTCGGAGGAGTCAAGGCCGATGCCCGCTATGACTCCCTTGTACTCGAGCGCCTGTTCAAGCGTTTTCAGCCCCTCATCCTGACTGAGGTGGCGGAGAATGCACATGATGAGCTTCGAGGTGATGCCGAGATTTTGCTCCCCGTCACGAAGCGCGTTGTTTATGCCTGTGATCACAGTGTCGAACGCTATACCTCTTGAGGTGTGTGTCTGGGGATCGAAAAAGATTTCAGCATGACGGACATTCTGGGAGCGGGCTTTTTTCAGATACGCCATCGTCAGATCGTAGAAATCCTGCTCGCAGAGCAGCACGGAGGCGGCCTGATAATAGATGTCGAGAAAAGACTGCAGGTCCTTGAACGCGTAAGCTTCGCGTGCCGCTTCGGCATCCGGATAGGGGAGGGGAACTCCGTTACGTTTTCCGATGGCGATCATCATCTCCGGCTCGAGCGTTCCCTCGATATGCAGGTGAAGTTCCGCTTTGGGAAGCCCCTTGATATACTCGTTCATGACCTCTGCTTCCGGTTACGTTTTCTCCTGGCTCGCAAGCCTTCTGGAGGCGGTGACGGCCAGAATAATCAGTGCGATCAGCAGGGAGACAAACTTGATCGGATCGCTCAGTTCCTGCCAGTTGAACAGGTAACCTTCTGCAAGCGTAAAGACGCCGCCGAACACCATGCCCGGTGCGAGGGCGGGGATACGTATGAACGTTCCGGCAATGATGGCGATCAGACCGACGGGAACCGCAGTAAAGAAAAGTCGCATCTGATGCTGTTTTCTCGCCGCTTCCATTTTGTCTGAGGCTTCCTGCTGTATGCGGAATCTTTCGGCTTTTTCTTCAGGGGTGATGGTCTCGGGTGCTGGTTCTTCGTAGAGCCGGCGACTGTGAAAATCCTCCCACTCAGGGGGCGGACTGAATGTGTTGACCCCATAAAGTACCAGCATGGGGAGCAATACCGCTATGCCCATCGCGATCGCGAAATTGATTCCTTTCATCTTCCTGCTGTTCTATTTGTTTTTCGCAATGACCCAGATTGCATGGACAATACCGGGAATGTAGCCGAGAATAGTCAGTACGATATTGATCCAGAAATGCTTGCCGATCCCGACCTGGAGAAAGACGCCAAGGGGAGGGAGCAGTACCGCGAGAATGATTTTAAGAAGTTCCATCTGATTTTTTCTTTTCGTGTTGTTTGCAGTTGCAGATGACTCTACCATCCCGTTGCAAGAAACAATATATGCCGGATAGTGGTTTGAGTAAATGCATGATTAAACTATTCCCTGAAGTTACGTAAAGTTTTCGTTTACTGCTTTCCGCGGATTACGGTAATCGTTTTTGCCAACAGCTCCATGGAGCAAGGGGAGGCAAAAGGCAAAAGGCAAAAGGCAAAAGGCAAAAGG
>JAPHUN010000321.1 GCA_026193435.1 Chlorobium sp. | reverse complement strand
TGAGTATATGCGTATAGGCTGCTTTGACATTGACACTGTTATTCTTTTCCTTTCTGAGCTGTATCGCATTGAACGCATTTGCGAGAAGGCCAACGATACCGAAAACAAGCATCTGGATGGTTTCGATCTCTTTGGGCAGGGAGATCCTTTTCCAGGCTTCGATGGTTACAAACAGGGCGGTGATACAGAGAACGACCCCGTTAATCAGGGCAGCTATGATTTCAAGGCGGAAATAACCGTAGGAACGTTGTTCTGTGGATGGTTTTGAGCTGAAAAGTATTGCAAGATAACTGATGAGCAGAGCGAGAAAATCAGTGGCCATATGTCCGGCATCAGCCATGAGCGCGAGGCTGCCGGAAAGCCAGCCTCCGACAAGCTCGACAATGAGGATGATACCTGTAATGATAGCCGCGGTTTTCAGTCCTTTTCTGGCTCTTCCTCCTTTGAATGTATGTTCTGAGCGAACCCGGTCGTTATGTTCCATTTCCGGTCAGTAGGTGTTTGCGGCAAAGGTGCTGCGTGAATCAGCAGATCGCTGTTGTCTATCGGCTTGATTTGGCGAGGACTTTGATTTTATTAAATTAATCCCTTCATGGAAGTATACAGGATTGATTTTAAATTATGAGTTTAAACCTAACTGACAAATTTGTCGTTGTCGGAGACAGGGTTCTGATAAAGCCGAGAACGGGCAATGAACAGACCAAGTCCGGTATATATCTCCCGCCCGGAGTTCAGGAAAAAGAGAAAATTCATAGCGGTTACGTGCTGAAAATCGGGCCGGGCTATCCTGTCGGTCCCCCTCCGGAAAGCGATGAACCATGGATGGAGGAGACCTCTGCACCGCAGTATATTCCCCTCCAGGCAAAAGTGGGCGATCTTGCAATATTTATTCAGAGCAGCGCCCATGAGATCGAGTATCAGGATAATAAATATCTCATTGTCCCGCATGCGGCGATTCTGCTGCTTATCAGGGACGATGATGAACTTGACTACTATTTGAAATAATGCATGGTGTGAGCTGCTGTTCCGGGCAGTTCCGGTTTCAGCGCGCACTGTTTTCCTCTTTATTATTTAGCATTCGGAGCACAGAAATATATGCCTGTCGAGCAGAAAAGCGTTCTCATCGAACAGATTGAAAGACTGAAAAAAGAGATGCGGGCAATTGTTCTTGCCCACTACTATACGCTTCCGGAGATTCAGGATGTGGCGGATATTGTCGGCGACAGCCTTGCGCTGGCTCGTGCAGCCGAAAGCACCGATGCGGAGGTTATCGTTTTTGCGGGAGTGTATTTCATGGGTGAAACGGCAAGTATTCTTAATCCTGAAAAGACGGTGCTTATGCCGGACAATCATGCAGGGTGTCCGCTTGCAGACAGTTGCCCGACGGAGGAGTTCAGGGCATTCAGGCAAAAGCATCCTGAAGCAATAGTCATAAGCTATATAAATTCCACTGCGGAGATCAAGGCTGAGTCGGATATTATCTGCACCTCTTCCAATGCGGAACGCATTGTGCGTCAGATTCCTGAAGACAAAGAGATTATTTTCGGGCCTGACAGAAATCTGGGCGGCTATGTCATGAGAAAGCTCGGCAGAAAAATGATCCTTTGGCAGGGTTACTGTTATGTTCACGATGCTTTCAGCTGGGATGTGATTAAACATACAGTCGAATCGCATCCCGGTGCTGAACTGATCGCGCATCCTGAATGTCGGGAAGAGCTTCTTCAACATGCAGATTACGTAGGTTCCACCAGCGGGCTGCTCAAGTATGCCCTTGAGAGTTCAGCAACTACGTTCATTGTAGCCACGGAGCCCGGTATTCTCTACGAAATGCAGAAACGATCTCCGGAAAAAATATTTATTCCCGCGCCCAAGAGTGCCTCTCAACCCTGGAGCACCTGCACCCAGATGAAGCAGAACACCCTCGTGAAACTCTATGAGTGTATGGAAAACAGAGCACCCCGGATTGTCGTAGAAGAGCCCCTGAGAACGGCCGCACTCAAGCCCATACAGCGGATGCTGGAAATGTCCTGATCGCCTTGAATAACAAAAGGCAAAATGGCTGGATGGCTGGAAAGGGCGAAAGATTTTTCGCCCCTACCAGTCATCAGTCAGCAGTTGGCAGTCGGCGGTCATCAGTCAGCAGTTGGCAGTCATCAATCATCAATCCCCAGTCCCCAATCCCTCCTCTCCATACGCATAGATAAATCCGCCCCGGCTCAGTTTTTCTACAACCTCCTGGATTTTCGAGGGGTTGACAACGAAGCACCCGTTGCTTCTGCCTAATCTCGGCCCGTTGAGCGTAAAGAAGTTTTCTATGATGATCGGAACGGAAACATACGCTGCCGAATGGAGCACTATGTCCCTTGTAAAAGCGTTGCTGTTTTTCAGTGAGTCAAGGCCGTGCAGTCTGATTGCAAGGCCGTGGTCTCCCAGGTAGGCGATACCGGTTTTAAAGAGGCCGAGGCTGCTCATGTTGGACCCCTTGATGTTTGAAAAAATCCGGGCATGGGTCGTTCCTGTTTTTTTTGCGTGAGCGATATGGTACCAGCTTTCTGAGCCGGTCGCCATATCGATGATTACCATGCGTTTACGAAACGAGGGGCTGGTATAGTCAACAACGGCAAGATAGTGCGGAGGTTCTTCATGCGGATGCTGATTCAGGTATTCCGAAACAGCTGCATGTGCCGAATCGAGAGCATCTTTCGAAACCCGTTCTGAAAAAAACAGGGAAGCCGAGAAAGCGATCATACCGAACAGAACGAAGAGAGCGCAACCGGCAAGGATTTTTATAGAGGTTGAACCCTTCACATCAGGTAAGGAATGTGCCGTTATGGTACTCTTCAAAGGCTTTTTGCAGTTCATCGCGTGTATTCATGACTATCGGTCCGTGCCATGCGACAGGCTCATGCAGCGGTTTGCCGGAAAAGAGCAGGAATCTCACCGGTTTTTTTTTCGTCGATACAAGTATGTGGTCACCCTCCGTGTCGTAAAGTATGAGTGTTTCATTGTCCATAAGCGGGTCGGATTCCATATCGAAGTAGCTCTTGTCGTCGGTGTCAAAAGAAAACGGTCGCTGATCCTGACTGAACAATGCTTCGCCTGCGATCACATAGATGATAACCGTATAGTTCTCCTTTACCGGATGGTGCCAGCTTGCTCCGGCAGGAATCGTAATGTCGAGGTATTCAGGGTCAATCGCTATTCCCTCAACCGCGCCCGGAGTCCCGTCGATAGTTCCGCAGATGACACGAACGGTGACACCGTTTTGCAGGTGAACAAGCGGTATCATGTCTGATTTTATGTCTCTGTAGCCCGGGGGAATCATTTTTTCCGAGGCAGGCAGGTTGGCCCATAGCTGAAATCCCGCGACGGTACCGTCCTTGTCGCCGGAAGGCATTTCTTCATGTATGATGCCCCTGCCGGCGGTCATCCATTGTACGTCACCGGGAAGGATAGTGCCTTTGTTGCCAAGACTGTCATGGTGTTTAACACTGCCTTCCAGAAGATAGGTTATGGTTTCGATGCCTCTGTGGGGATGCCAGGGAAAACCTTTCAGATACTCTGCAGGATTGTCTGAACGAAAGTCGTCAAGCAGAAGAAAGGGGTCAAAAAGAGGAACCTGACTGAAACCGAACGCACGTTTCAATCTCACTCCAGCACCTTCTGTGACAGGCTGGCTCGTAAAGACTTTTTTTATGGCCCTTGGTTTTTCCATGCCGGGTATACTGTTAACTGTTGCATAGTCATGAACCGGCAAATAAAAACAATTACCGGCTTTCAATCGTTCAGCCATAGATTATTGAAGCGTAATTTCTTTCATGTAACAATAGATTGCGTAACTTCACCCTTGCAATAAAGGTACTGCTGAACAGCCATCCGGCTGAACAGCCTGCATCCTATCAAGGGTTTAATTTATTACAGGTTATGGGAAAGAAAAAAACAGCTACCGTTCTCTTTATCGGAGATGTTGTCGGAAAGCCGGGAGTACAGATTGTCAGTCATCTGCTCAAAGGGCTTAGAATGAAGCATTCCGTTGATCTGGTGATCTGTAACGGAGAAAATACCCATAATGGAAAAGGGATGAACAAGGAGGCCCTGCATCAGCTCCGGGAAGCGGGAGTGGATGTTTTTACCGGCGGGAACCATACGTGGAATAACTTCAACTTTTTTGAAACGCTCAAAACCGACCCGAGCGTTATCAGGCCGCTTAACTATCCCAGAGGAGTCTACGGCAAAGGACTGGGGATTTTCAGTATGGGAGAGGGGCTGGGGGAGATCGGGATTATCAATCTTCAGGGACGAACCTTCATGTCTTCGATAGATTGTCCATTCAGGACGGCGGACTGGGCAATAAAACAGATGAAAGACAAGGTCGCCTGTATTGTCGTCGATATGCATGCTGAAGCGACTGCCGAGAAGATCGCACTTGGCTGGTACCTTGACGGAAGGGTATCGGCGGTTCTCGGCACCCATACACATGTTCAGACAGCAGACGAAAGAATTCTTCCCAAAGGAACGGGATACTGCTCGGACGTAGGTATGACAGGTCCGTTCGAGTCGGTTATCGGTATGCAGATCAAAGCGGCGACGGATCGCTTTCTCTATCAGACACCTCACAAGTATGAATGTGCCGAGAATGACGTACACCTCTCGGCTGTCCTGTTGACACTGGACACTGAAACGGGCAGGACAACCGGAATCAGCAGGGTTTTCTATCCCGATTTCAACCGCGGGGAAACGCTCACAGTGACAAGTGACAAGTCAAAAGGGAAAGAAGTGACCAGTGATGAGTGACGAGTTGCGAGGGAAGAGGGGGAGAATGTCTACTGTCAAATGACTATTGACTAATGAATAATGGAAGAAGGGGAGAATGTTGGGAAATGAATAGTGACGAATGACTATTGAATAATGAGAGATGGGAAGAATGGTGGAGGCCGGAGAGACGAGAGGATTTTTCTCCTGTCATTCCCGTGCTTGACCCGTGAAATCTGAGCATCTATTTCACAGGTCTTACACGGGAATCCATACGTATAGCGGAAACTGCATGGATGCCGGATCACCCCGTGAAATAGATGTTTGGATTTCACAGGGCGGCATGACTTTGCGGAGGGGCGGAGGCCAGAAGCCGGAACTCAGAACTATCTTCTCCCTAACACCTAACAC
>JAPHUN010000063.1 GCA_026193435.1 Chlorobium sp. | reverse complement strand
CCCGATGGGCCATGAGCTACCTTAGAGGCCCCCTGACAAGACCGCAGGTAAGGCTGCTTATGGAGAAGAAGAAATCATCCTTAACCGTGACGGAAGATCCCGGAAAACCTTCATCAATGCAGACACCGCCTCCGCCGGAAAATATGCCGGATGCCGGCCAGGAGAAGCTGCCGGAAGGTTATCTGCCTCAGAAGCCCTCTCTGGACCCTTCCATACAGCAGCATTTCCTGCCCTTGCAGATCAGCCGCAAGGAAGCGCTTCTTCTTCTTGAAGAGGAACTCGGGGCACTCCCGGAATCCACAACGATCAGGCTTTTCTATAGACCGGGACTGCTCGGGTTTGCGGACGTCTATTTTATCGACAAGCGTAGAGGAATCAAGGATAAAGCCGAAAAAAAACTGCTTTTGCAAATTCCTGACGGCACTATCGAACCGGACTGGAAAAATGCCGTTGAACTCCCGTTTCCTGAAAATACGCTGCTTCAAGAACCTGAAACACCGGACAATATTCATGGACCATACTTTGCTCCTGTTCAAAAAACTGTAAACAACGACAGGAAAATAGCGGCCCTTTCCAGGCAACTTGACGACTGGCTCTATTATCATGAACGAAGGACTATTGCCGTTCATGAAGAGCTGAAGCTGTTTCAGCACCCTGATGAATCTCCGAGAGAGTTCTCTATTCGACTTCAGCAGGCAGCAAGAGAAAAGCGTGATGATGCAATAGATGCGCTTGAGAAAAAATTTGAAAAACGGATAGCACGGCTTGAAACAAAGCTTCGCAAGGAAAACCGAGAACTTGCGGAAGACGAGAGAGAACACGACAATCGCAAAAAACAGGAACTCGTTTCCATCGGCGAGACCCTGATCGGATTCTTCATGGGAAGGCGCAGCTCCAGCAGGATCAATACGACACTGAATAAACGACGCATGACCGCAAGGGCAAAAGCCGAGATCGAGGAATCACATGAAGAGATCGAAGAGCTTCATGAAGAGATTGAAAACATTGAAACGGAGATGCAGGAACAGGTCGAAGAAATCAGCGAGAAATGGGACAGCGCGGAAAATCAACTGGAAACCGATGCATTAGCCCCGCGACGTACAGATATCAGTATCCATTCCGTCAACATCGGGTGGCTCCCTTTCTGGACAATCAGCTGGGATGATGGTACCATCAGTCGAAAAAAAACATATGAGGCCTTCAGTGATTCTCAGAGCCGTTTCCCGAGAAAGACGTAACCGGTGAGCGCTATAAAAAACAGGGCGGCTGCCCATACAACAAGATCAAAATCTGCGCCTCCCTGATACATGCTCAGAGCGCCGAATGCGAAGAATATAAGAGATGCGCCAACCTTGATGCTCTTCTCAGGCAGTTTTTTTCCGAGCATTTTGCCTGTCACTATAGCCAGGGCATCGGAAATAACCATACCAAGAGTAGAGCCTGTCCAGACAGGAATAAAAGGATACGACGCAGCAAGCGAAACCGTGCTCAACATGGTCTTGTCTCCAAGTTCGGCAATAAAAAAAGTACTGAACACAAGCCAGAAGGGATGGATCGAAGGCTTGCATGATTGTTCGCTATCGTCAAGGTGGTCACCCCGAAGGGTCCAGAATCCATAGGCGATAAACGAAATGCCTGCAATGAAAAGAACCCAGTCAACAGGCAGCAGCACCCCGAACACATTTCCGACGGCTGTTGAAATCACATGAACTGCTAGTGTTGACCAGAAGATTCCCCAAAGTACAACCCTTGTATTGAAGCAGGTGGCCAGTGACAGGGCGAGAAGCTGGGATTTATCGCCAAGCTCGGCGACAAAAATCATCCCTAATGAAAGCCAGAATGCATCCACGTACTCCTAACCCCTTTGATCGGTTTTTACAAGCCTGCCCGTATCGAAACCCTTCTCGTCAAGCCTCCCGATGATGGTGTCGTAAACCGATTCCTGCAGATAAGGCGTTCTGCTCAGGATCCACAGGCTTCCGGATGTCGGAGTCGAAACTGCAGCCCATGAATAATCGTCAGCAAGATCGACAACCCAGTAATCACCTTTGAAAAACCTGAAAAACTGCACCTTCAATTTTGCATTACCGCTATCCGGAACAGAGAAAGCCTTTGCTCTGACTGATTTCTCCCTCCCCTTTCTCCGACATGAGTTTCTGACATCAACATAACCCTCTCTGTTAAGGGTATACTCTGCCTTTGTTTTAATGCAACCCTGCTCCTCTTTCGGTGCATAGGAGGCTATCTCATACCATGTGCCACAGTATCGCACTACATCGACCGATGTAACTGTCGCCGGTTCTCCGGAAGCACGTTTTTTTCTGAAATGTTTTTTAAACATACTATATCATATAGTGTTACGCTGATCAACCGCTGTACTCTGTATCTGTCTCAAGCCGCAGGCAGTACAACTAACATAATCCAAAAAAAACTGTTAGGAGTTCCATAACACACGAGATAATGACAAAAAACATGTTTGTTCGATGCGCAAGTACGAGCGATGCCCATCGATGCAGCGAACTCCTTGGATATCTTTTCAGACAGGAAGCTGAATTTTTTCCTGATCCGGAAACGCAGCAAAAAGGCCTTGAGATGATTTTCAACAACCCGGATTCGGGGACGGTTTTTGTTTGCGAGGAACGTCGAAGTCGCGTTATTACCGGTATGGTTATACTTCTCTACACCATCAGTACCGCGCTCGGCAAAAAAGTCGCTCTTCTTGAAGATATGATTGTCGACCCTGGGTTCCGCCTGCAAGGAATAGGAAGCATGCTGATAGAACATGCTCTGCGCCATGCGGCATCCGAGGGTATAGAACGCGTTACGCTCCTTACCGACCATGACAATACAGCCGCACATCGGCTCTATGAAACAAACGGCTTCGTCCGGTCAGGCATGATCGTGTTCAGAAAAAAAATTTCGACCGATGAATGAACTTTTTGACATCCAAACCGTTTTAAATCAATAACTTCTTACTATGACAATCCTTAATCCCTTTGGATCATGGTAGATGTTCTTTTTCGTAACGATACATTATTCTAACAGCATAAAAGGAGAAACAGCTATGGATAAATGGAAATGCGAGCCCTGCGGATACATCTATGACCCTGAGTACGGAGATCCTGATAATGGTATTGAACCAGGAACAGCTTTTGAAGATATTCCTGATGACTGGGTGTGCCCCGTATGCGGTGTTGAAAAAGAGTTTTTTGAAAAAGT
>JAPHUN010000044.1 GCA_026193435.1 Chlorobium sp. | reverse complement strand
TATCTTTAATGAGCTTGACGAGCTGTACGTTAAATTCATTATTTAGTGGTGCTGGTATGTGAGAATAGTTAAAAGTTTTCTCGAGATCAAAATATATTGATATCAATGTATACTTCTCATCAATAGCATCGTCTCTATCTAAGTCAGCTTGTATTTTTCGAATAAATGCAGATTTCCCTACACCAACATCTCCCACAATATATCTAATCCTATTGCCACCCAGAGTAAATCGATCATTAAAACGAGCATCATCACTTGATTCTTCAAAAGAAAAAGATTCCTCAGCAAAAAGCTTAATAAATTTTTTGTAATCGACATCTTTCTCTGTATTGTAATCTATTATTTGTGGAGGACTATAAATAGTGTTTATAAAATAAGATGACAAAATATCTCTTTTTATATGCCTGCTATCGGATGCCTCATCAATTACAATTTTATTTGTACTAGGCTTATAACAATCCGTATGGTTCGAAAAACAATCATTAAAAAGATTATTGTCTTTTTCTTTGCCATAACCTGAACAGATTTTACGTTTATAAGGTCTTTTGTCGAATCCATCACAGTCTTGTACCCGCAAAAAATAATCTCTGAAATCCATACAAAATAATAGTAATTAGTTATTGATGATATATCAAAATGAGTTAATGGCCAATGCGAAAAAATATTATTTATAAATGATTATATGGATTGCTGAAGCACACAAAACACAGTGCTATTAACTGCAGTGTATGGTTGACTTTATTTTTTTTATTCCGACCGCCATATTATTAATAATATAATATATTTTTTCTCTTTCAATTACTTTTAAACGTCTAAGAGTTGTTTATATGCATCTTTTTCTATAGTAACATATTTCTCTACCACTTCCCACATGTATGATTATATCGATAATTCTGCTGCACCATAAAGGAATCAATTTGGCAATGAATGCCCTGTTAATTTCACGGGGTCTGGTTAAGTAGGCTGGGAGAATTACACCCCCATCCCCGCAATAGAACGGTCAAGAGAAGCTTCTCAGGTGTCACACTTTTTTGAACATAATACTCCTATATAGTAATGATCATTCTGAATAAAATAGTGTGACAGTGATCTAAGTAAACCGAGAATGGCATGAATGCCATATAAAGGCCAGAGGAGCAAAAACAAGTGATTAGAGATTTCTGTTATCATTGATCCACCAAATACCAATGTAACCCACCCTACGGTTGCTTGCATAACGCCAATTATATAAAGCTGTACTCAGCTTCTGGAGGCCAAGTACATAATTGGCGTTATGCAACGACCACGAGTTACTACCAAATATAAAGATAGCACACGAAATTTACATCAACTTGCGGTGACTGAAGGCGCAGTTCTTGCTTGCAAAGCCGGAGGAACGAATGGACTTGCAACAAAAAAACGGACACCCTAAGAAGCCATACTGATTGATTGTTGATACTGCTGCATAAACGCGGCCGGGGTTACATATCCCAGCGTTGAATGCAACCGTTTCCGATTGTAAAACACCTCGATGTAGTCAAAGAGCCCTTGTCGAAGTTCTTGTTGATTCCGATACCGTTTTCCGTACATCCATTCTGTTTTCAGTGTTTTGAACACGGTTTCCGTAATCGCATTGTCATAGCAGTTTCCCTTGCCACTCATGCTCTGGACCATCTGGTATCTGTTCAGTCGTTTCCTGAACGCTTTGCATGCATATTGTACACCTCGATCCGAGTGCAGGATCACTCCCGGTGGCGGCTGCCGATGCAGAAACGCCCTGTCCAATGCCACCATCGCGGTGCTCTCCGCCGTCAATCGGCTACTGAGCGAATAACCGATGATTTCCCGGTTAAACAGGTCAAGAATTATCGTCAGGTAGTGCCAGCCACTGTCGGTTCGCAGATACGTGATATCACTGCTCCAGACTTCATTGGGCATCTCGACCGAAAAATTCTGCCCCAGAAGATTGGGCGCAATCGGCTCATGATGTTTGCTGTCCGTTGTCACCTTGAACTTCCTTGCTGTTCTGGCTCGAATGCCCAGGACCCGCATCAGCCTTGCTGTTCGGGATCGGCTACATCGATATCCCTTGTGCCGCAGTACCTCGGTAATCCGGGGACTGCCATACGTTTCATGATGCTCCTGATGAATGGTTTTGATCTCTTCCATCAGGTTCCGGTTTTCTTTGCTCCGTTTACTTTCCGGTCGCTGTGTCCATCCGTAATATCCGCTGACAGAGACGTGCAACACTCGACACATCGTTCTGACAGCAAAGAGATGTTTGTGTTTCTCAATGAACCGGTATTTCATTGCGGGTTCCTGGAGAACACAGCCAATGCCTTTTTTAGAATATCACGCTCCTCTTTGACTGATTGTAACTCACGCTCAAGCTTGCGAAGTCTCTCGGCTTCAGGATCCTTGAGATGGCCACTTCCCGGAAACGATGATGCTTGCTTTGCCTGATACTCTGATTTCCACCGGTACAGTAGTTCGGCTCGAATGCCAAGGTCTCCTGCTATTTCGACGACGGACTTGTTGCTCCGTAAAACCAGCTCGACAGCATCAGTTTTGAACTGCTTGCTGTACCTCCGGCGGGTTTGCTTTTCTTCCATACCTTCATACCT
>JAPHUN010000206.1 GCA_026193435.1 Chlorobium sp. | reverse complement strand
TTATCTGCCCGGCATCAAAAATCGACGTTGTCGCTGACTCTTCGAAATCATGATCTTCACCTTCGATCCAGAAGAGCGGGATGAAATCGTACTCAGGAAACATGACTTTCTGTCTTTCGGCAACAATCACTGCGGTAAGGGCTTTATAGATGGAATAGAGAGGCCCTGTGAACAGTCCGGGCTGCTGGCCCGTAATCACGAACATGCATCGTGGCGACAGGGCTTTTTCAATCGATTCGAGATGTTTTGCGGCGGTTCCGAACCGTCTGTTCTGGCGAATGAGAAGCTCTGCGAGTTCCTTGCGCCTGAAGCTCCTTGAAACGAGAGTGTTCAGGTGCTTGTAGTAGTCTGCCTCCTTGAGATAATCGAAGTGAAAAAACTTTTCTGTCAGCTTCTCATGCATCTGTCCCTCATGGGAGTAGTCATTGAAAAGTCCGGAAAAGCCCTTTTTCGGGGTTTGTATGTCCCGGTAGTCAATCAGGAAAGTATTCACGGCCTACCTGTTAAGTTTCCAGCGTCTTATTGCTTTCAGTGCGCTGTGATTTGTCATGTCTATGGAAACGGGTGTTATCGCTACATAGTGCTGTCTCACGGCATATTCATCATGCAGCATGTCATTATCCAGAAGTTGCAACTCTCCGCTCAGCCAGTAGTAGGGATTTCCATACATGTCCTCACGCTCAATGGTGTTTTCAGCCCAGCGGGATTTTCCCTGGGCGGTAATCGCAACCCCCCTGACAGCACTTTCAGGAAGGTTAGGGATGTTTACCGAAAGAATGGTGTCCGGCGGAAGACCTTCCCGCAGAACCTTTCTTGCCAGCTTGCGGGCGAATTTGCCCGCATAGGTGAAATCGGCATCTTTATAGGTGGCGAGCGAAAAAGCAAGTGAGGGGACGTACTGAATGGCCCCTTCAAGCGCTGCCCCCAGGGTTCCGGAATAGAGCGTGTTGGTAGCTGTGTTGCTTCCGTAGTTGATGCCGCTGACAATAAGGTCCGGTTTTTCAGGTAAAATGTGGTTCAAGGCGACTTTTATACAATCCACCGGAGTGCCGGAGACGCTATAACCGAAAAAACGGTTGTTTTTGGCATGCCTGTTGATTCTGATCGGTACGCCGAGGGTCATGGCATGAGCCATTCCGCTGCGGGGTTCGCTGGGGGCTACGACCGTAACGGTTCCGATTTTTCTCATGGAGGCTGCAAGGACGTGCAGCCCTTCAGCGTCGATGCCGTCGTCATTGCATACCAGTATGTGAGGCTTTTTCACCGCACCGGTGTTCTGTGCTTCCATGATGTTTCAGCTGGTTGCAGGTTTTACGAGCGGCAGACAAGATACAAAAAATCAGAACCTTGCGGAGCGCTTCAACAGATGGGCACCTCTATTTATTTATTCCGCGATGCAATTGCTTCGTTGAGCGGTGCTCGAAATCCTCATGTACGTTGTGTACACTCCGGTTTCTGCGCTCCGTTCGCCTCGCACCTGAATCGCTCAACTTAGAAATAAATAGAGGTGCCCAGATGCTTTCAATGCCGGCACTCGTTCTTCTGCATACGCGGTAATCGCTCGATTCAGGTGGAGCTGTGTCGTTTAAAACTCATGGCCAAGGCTGAAATAGAGCAGCGTTTCGGTAAACCGCAAATCTGAATAGTCTCTGTAGCTTTGGTCGTCACTGGTGATGAACGCTTTTCCGGCAGTGAAGCGTGCAGGGCCGATAGGTGTATCCCATTGCACGCCGGCTCCGATACCGTGAACAAGATCCGCTGCTGAAATTGCCGCTCTGGTTTCCCAGACGTTACCTGCAGTATAGTACAACAGAAACGAGGTGGGGAATATCAGGTCAAAAGGGGGACTGTACCGGAACGATGTTCCAAGGGAAACCATGTTGCCGCCAATGAGATCATTTTCTCTCAAGCCGATGAATCTGCTGCTGTATGCACTGCCTGCGCCTCCGAGGAAAAACATTTCCGAAAAAGGAATTCCAGGGCTGCTCAGGCCGAGAGCGAGTCTGAGCTGGCCTGAAACCCTTTCGCTGAAAGAGAGGTTCTCCTCATGTGCAAGAAGCAGTTTCCAGAAGGATATATCATTAAGCAGCTCAGGCGTGAACGAGTAGCGCAGATTGGTGTGCCGTCCTTCTTTCGGGAGGAAGGAGTTGTCTCTTGTGTCGAGAGCGAACTCGACGGCTGCCGACGCGATGTCATTGTTTTCAGAGGTGAAATTCCCGCCTCCCCTGTTGTAGGTCTGCGTGTTTTTCATGGTCAGATCAAGCAGGAGCTGACTGTTTTTTTCAATTCTTGCTCCAATAGAAGAGGTGATGCCGTAGCGCTGAATACCGAACTGTCCGATCTGTTCAGAATCTGAGAAGAGAAACGTGCCGGAGAATTCAGGGTGGCGTATGTCCAGGTTACGCTGGTCATAAAACAGTTTTGTCGTGAAGGTCAGGCTTGTGCTGCCGATCCGCGGCATATTGAATTCAAGGTTCGCCCGGTTGTTTTTTTCTCCGATTTTCATCCATCCCCCGATAGAGTTGGCTGTTCCGCCAAGGTTTTCATTTCTGAAATCGATGAGGGCCTGGGCATTATAGGTGTTATCGTAATGAACCCCCAGTCTCAGGACATTGGAGGGCTTTTCATTGAGCCGTATCCTGAGCGTTCTTTTTCCTGTCGGGGCGGCAAGAGAGTCGTTTCCTGATATTCCGATGGAGACGCGGTTGAAAGCGCCTGTTCCAAACAGATTGTCAATTGAGCGTTCGATATCTTTCAGTCTGAGCGTTTTTGATGTGTCAATTGACAGCTCCCTCATGACAGGAGTGGTTCCGGTGATGTTCTTGTCTTTTGAGACGTCAAGGGAGGCTATTTTTCCTTCGGAAAGCTTTATGGAAAGTGTGCCGTCGGATACCCGCAGCCATGCAATGTCGACAAGCGGGTAGCCTTTGTTCCTGAAGATTTTTACCAGTTTTTCCAGTGCTTCTGTTCCCTGGGCATTGGTGTAGCTTTTTCCTGTCAGCGCCCTGAAACAGGCGTCAAGTTCTTTTTGTTCTATTCCGGTCACCGGGTCGATCAGCTCGACAGTATCAAATGAAGGCGGGGTTTCACAAAAAAACACCGCCTCTCCGAGGCGAGGATTGACCTCCGCATATACTCTTGTGAAACGGTCTGTTTCAAGCAGCGCTTTCAACGCTTCCTCCGCATAGGATGCGTTACGTATTATTTCGCCCGCGGCGAGGTTCCGGCTCACTGTTTTCCTGTCGCTGCCCGAGATCCTGATTATTTTTTTGTACGAAGATATGCCGGTTTTTCTTTGAGCGGGAAGTTGGATATCCTGGCGGATTTTACCGGCCAGAGCTTTTCCGCTGATGTATCCCGCGCTCATCAGTTTGTCAAGTTGTGAGAAATCAATGGCAGGGTTGTTGCCGACATCCGGCGTGATGACAAGGTCGGCTTTTTCAAGCTGACGAGGGTACTGCAGTTCGATCAGTATCGTCATGGTCTGGTCTGCCGCCTGCCAGGGGATGTCGATATCTTCTGCGAGGGTATACATGCTTCCTCTGGTGTCAACACCGATTTTGTAATCAAGCGAAGCGTTTTCCAGCTCGTCTACCGCGAGATTTGCTACAAGTCCACCGTCGGCGAGCTTCTGTTTACCAAGCCCGATCGGCTCAAAGATAATCGGAATGGTACTGCTTGCTCGCATCGCTTCTGAAAGCGTCCCCTCTGAAAGCGTGACGCGTTTTCCCGATACCAGGTCGGTTGTGACGGCCTTGAACGAGACCGGAAGGGAGCTGAACGAGCCTTCAGGATGGTAGAGGGCGTTCATGGTGAGCAGGTCGAGGGTTCTCGTCAGCTTTTGTGCCGAGCTCAGTGACTTGGGGATAACCAGTTTAAAGTTCTCGAAACGTATGGCTATGGTTGCCCTGTCGCGGATTTTCTGCTGTTCAAGAAATGTTTTAGCTCTTGGCGCGTCATTTTCAAGGGAAAGGAGTTCTTTCCAGGGTATGCTGACCGCTATCCTTTCAAGTTCTTCGGCGTTATATCCGGTGCTGTAGAGTCCTCCTATAACAGCGCCTATGCTGGTGCCTGCTATGGCGTCGACAGGGATGTTTTCTTCTTCAAGAGCCTTGAGCACGCCGATCTGGGCCAGACCGTTGGCGCCCCCTCCCGAAAGAGCGAGCCCCACCGTTTTTCTCGCGGCTCTCATGTAGGGTGCTATGGCAACGCGTCGTACCGGCAGATCGAGAGTGTCGGGATACACAACGCTCCTGCTTTCAGCCTGAACCGGTGCAGGGGCGTCTAACACCAGAAGACAGCTCCAGAGGAGCATGGGGATGAGTAATCCGGTTTTGCGCAATTAAAGACTCCGGAGGGTTGTTTTGAGATCTCAGGGTGACTTCATATCTTCACTGTACATCGTTGTAGAAGCGTTTGCTGATTTCTGCCGAATCCCTCATGATGAGAGGCAGCGCCGAATAACGGATGGAAGTCATCAGGTTGTGCTACTTACAGAACAATGCATTGTTCGCTTTACAGGTCAGCTGTCATGTGTCGTTCTTTTTTCCGACAGTCGAATGAATCGCTCAATTCAGTGTAATGTATAATCTTTACCGATAATTAAAAATGGTCTGGTTTAAACGGGCAAAGCCCTCGATACGTACCAGTGACAGGCGGGATATTCCGGAAGGTCTCTGGCGGAAATGCGACAGCTGCGGAGCGGCGCTTCATAAAAAACAGGTGGAGGATCATCTGCATACCTGTTGTGAGTGTGGTCACCATTTCAGGATATCGCCCGGCAGATACTTTTCGCTTCTTTTCGATGAACATACCTATGAAGAGTTCAGTACCACCCTTTGTGCTGC
>JAPHUN010000248.1 GCA_026193435.1 Chlorobium sp. | reverse complement strand
TGGGGTAAAATCGGCAGGAAGGGCCAAGCAGAGGAGAGAAATATGACCGGTAAACAGAAATAAGAAAAATCGGCACCCGGTTGATAATTTTCCAGACAGCATTGAGCTCCATGATAGATCATTTGCCGTTTCTCATATTCATCTGACTCAACCGGGAGAAGCGCTCAGGATACTTTGAAGCAGGCCTCTGACTTCCGCCCTGAAACATTCCTGTGAAGGAAGGGTTTTCGTTCGCCCGATATACATAAACGCGATACAAAGTGTCCCGTTCTCTTTTCCGGTACACTTACCGGCACACGCAACGGCAACTGATTTCTCGTGCCTGTAGGCCTCTCTCATCAATCTCTTTATCCGATTGCGATCCACAGCATCAGGTACTATTCTCTTACCAACAATAAAAAGAACTTTCGGGAGCGACCTCTTGCCGCTTTGCTCAAGATCAAGCGGCGCAAACAAAACTTTTATATTTCCGCTTCGTACACTGCGGGCTTTACTGAAAAGCATGGATACCGGTTTGCGACCTCTCAGTATCTCATACTTTTTCAATGCTTGAACATGCGTAGTGCTCAAAACGTCATGTGACGGTTATGCACGTCCCCTACTGCCTGCGGGATCCCATGTCACTGCTTACGCTGAGCGAGTGGCGCCCTTTCGCTCTGCGGGAGGAAATAATTTTGCGCCCGGTTTTGGTCGCCATTCTCTGACGGAACCCGTGCTTGTTCCTTCTCTTTCTGTTATGTGGCTGAAATGTCCGTTTCATTGTATAACGCTCCTCAATGGTATCATAAATAGTTCAAAAATTGCAGGCATATAATTTAGCATAATCATCTTTTAATTCCAACCGCCCGGGACTGCTTTCCAGGTGTTTTTTCAACACTGTCCACAGTGCGGAAAACCACACTTGTCAACACTGTGGATAACTTGTTGACAACATAATTCAATCCCCGCCAATCCCTATAAAATCCTTACCAAAAACTAATCAACACATGTGGACAAACAACCACGCGAAAAACCCTATAACTCAACAAAAAAACAACTTAACGTGTTGATAACCCGACTTTTCCCTAAGCGCTCATGAGAGAGATTTTTTCGTTTAACGGATTGTATTTTATCAACCGATTAATGTAATTTGTGAACATCAGATGTTGATGAATTGCCGCAACACCTATTTTTCCACCTATCAAATGTCACGTTTTCATGCCTCTCCAGCACAGTAAGGAATTGACAGCAGAACAGACAACCGACGCTACAATCACAAAGGGAAGTGCGCAGAATGTATGGGCAGCCTGTCTTGATGTTCTCAGAAACAAGCTGAACAATCAGGCTTTCAAAACCTGGTTTACGCCTATCACCCCCTTACTCTTTTCGGACAACGAGTTGACCATAGAAGTACCAAGCCAGTTTTTTTACGAGTGGATTGAAGAAAATTACTCGAACCAGCTTAAACAGGCACTGAAAGAAACTCTCGGCGCAGAAGGAAAACTGATGTACTCTATCGTTATGGACAAGTCCCAGAGCCAGCCTGTTACTATCGAACTTCCTCATCAGAACATTCCTAAAGCCGATTCAGGCGATGAGATTTGTTCAGACGGACACACCTCATCAGACAAAGCGTTTGTAACACGCCATCGCACAAAATTTGAAAGTCACCTCAATCCCAAGTACACGTTCGATACACTTATTCGCGGAGATTGTAATTCACTTGCCTTTGCGGCCTCTAAATCCGTATCTCAAAATCCCGGTCAGAATGCATTCAACCCCCTGGTGATCTATGGCGGCGTAGGCCTTGGGAAAACTCACATGATGCAGGCAGTGGGTAATCATGTCAGGGAAACTCACCGATCCGAGTATGTCCTCTATGTTTCCAGTGAAAAATTTGCCATCGATTTTGTCAATGCCATTCAGAACGGCAAAATTCAGCAGTTTTCATCCTTTTACAGGAAAATGGATGTCCTGATAATCGACGACATACAATTTTTTGCAGGCAAGGAAAAAACCCAGGAAGAAATCTTCCACATCTTCAACACCCTCCATCAATCAAATAAACAGATAATACTCTCATCTGACCGGCCCATCAAGGAAATCCGCGGCATTGAAGAACGACTCATTTCAAGATTTAACTGGGGTCTTTCGGCAGATATTCAACCTCCGGATTATGAAACAAGAAAAGCAATTATTCAAAGCAAACTTGAGCAGAGTGGCGTAACACTTGATGAAAGTGTCGTGGAATTTATAGCAACCAATGTCACCCAGAACGTAAGGGAAATCGAGGGCTGCATCGTAAAACTTCTTGCCTCTCACTCTCTGTTCAATCAGGAAATAGATCTGCAGTTCACAAAAATGACCCTGAAGGATATCATCAGGATACAGTCAAAAAAACTCAGTCTGGAAACCATAGAAAAAGCTGTCTGCACCTATTTCTCTATCACCCCAAACGATCTCAAAGGCAAATCCAAGAAAAAAGAGATTGCTGCAGGCCGGCAGGTCGCAATGTTCCTGAGCAAAGAACTCACTGGCTCTTCACTGAAAACCATAGGGCTCCACTTCGGAGGAAGGGACCATTCAACGGTTATTCACGGCCACAACACAATCAGGAATAAAGTTGAAAACTCGGCGGAAACAAGAGGTCAGATAGAAGAACTGAAAAAACGGATTGATATCATGTCAATGTGATGCATATTCAAGAAATTCCGCACCTCTGTTGACAACCTGTCAACAATCTGTTTATACATCGCATAAACTCTGAGCAGTTATCAACACAGCAAGACGCCCTGCAAGAAAAACCCGGAGGCACTGTTTACAGCTCATAAAGATACAAACATGTTATCAACACTTATCCACACCGCAAGGAAACAACTAATTTATTATATTTAAGTGACTTATGACGAAAAAATTCGGGTAGTCAAGATTTCCACACACTCAACAACAACAACAACATTTTTTAATACCCAATAATAAAGTAGCTATACAATGAAATTTAAAACATCTATCAAACATTTTCAGGAAGCCGTCAACAAGGCGATTCAGGCTATCCCAAGCAAAGTTCTTGATCCCCGTTTCGAAAATCTTCATCTGAATATCGATAACCGGATGCTGACACTTTTTGCAACGGACGGCGAAATATCCATAACAGCAACAACTGATGTTGATTCGTCCGATAAGGGTGATCTGGGAATGAGAGCCCGAACTATTCTGGATTTTCTGAGAAGCATGTATGACACTGATGTCAATTTCGAAATTGAACGTCAGCAGATGAGTGAACAGGGAATCGTCAATATAGCTACCGATAAAGGGCGGTATACAATTCCCTGCAGCTTTGAAAGCAAGGCTGAAAAACAGGAGAAAACATTTGATATAGAGTTTGACCTGACTGCCGGCGATCTGCTCAATATCATTCAGAAAACAACGTTTGCATGTAGTATCGATGGTATGAGACCGGCAATGATGGGTGTACTCTTTGAAATAGAGCAGAATCTTCTTTCAGCTATTGCAACGGACGGACACCGTCTTGTCAGGTTCAGAAAAACATGTGAAGTTTCTCTTTCTGAAAAGCAGAGAATCGTCATACCAGCCAGAGTTCTCTCTATTCTGCAAAAGCTTGTCAGCGAAGGAAACGTCAGAATATCAATAGATTCGTCCAACCGATCCATACGTTTTTCTACAGATAGTCTCGTTCTTGATGCTGCCTTGATTGTCGAGCAGTATCCCAACTATGAAGCTGTCATTCCACTTGAAAACGATAAAAAGCTGAGTATTGAAAGAGCTCCTTTCTATGATTCTGTAAAAAGGGTAGGCAGATTCTCGAATATAGGTGATATACGGTTCAGCATTGCCCCATCTATCATGAAACTGACGGCGGAGAATATAAATGAAGGGGAATCCGCACAGGAGGATCTTACCTGCGCTTATGATAACGAGCCCATAGAGATCGGTTTTAATTCGAAATTCATCGAAGCGGCACTTGCTCATATCGATGACGATTCGCTTATAGTCGAACTGAGCACTCCTACAACAGCTGTAATTCTGAAACCGGAGAAAGAGAAAGAAAATGAAAATATGATGATTCTTGTTATGCCGGTAAGAATAAACAATTGAGAGGATGGACCGATAGTTGCAATTACAGGAAATACAGCTTTTCAATTTCAGAAAGCATAAGGAGCTTGTATTTGCTCCGTCAGAAGGGATTACTGTTGTCTATGGCCCGAACGGTTCAGGTAAAACAAATGTACTTGAAGCGATTCACTACTGTACGCTTGCAAGAGGATTGAACAGGTCACTCGACAGGGAGTGCCTCAATTTTGATGCAGGTTACTTTCTGTTAACCGGTAATTTCACTGATGATAGAGGTATTGAGCTTTCTGTCAAGGTCAGTTACGAAAAAAACGTTGAGAAAAAAATATTCATCAACAGTGATGAGCTGAAAAAATATTCTCAACTTATCGGGCGTATTCCATGTGTTACCTTTTCTCCTATGGAGCTTTCTTTGGTAAACGGATCTCCACAGGAGCGAAGGAGGTTTATGGATAACGCTCTCTCCCAGACCAACAAATGTTATCTCGATGATCTGCTGCAGTACAGGAGAGTATTGCTACAGCGTAATACTCTGCTTTGTGCTGTCAACGAAAAGGGGATGGACAGGGAGAGCCTGGAGGTATGGACTGAAAAGCTCACGCAACTTGCCTGTTCGATCGTCTCGGAAAGGCTTGCCTTTATCGAGCGATTGTTTGGTTACATAGAGCCTGTCTATGAACAGCTCGGTCTCGGGGAAGTTCCAGGTATCTCCTATCGCTCCGCTGCAGGAAGACACGCAAACGACATCGCGCCTGGAGAACTCTTTTCCTTCATGATGCAACGATTCCGTGAGATAGAGCCTCAGGAAATATACCGGAAACAGTCGCTTTTAGGGCCTCACAGAGACGATCTTGTGTTCAGATTCAATGATACTGATGTGAAAAAATATGCCTCACAGGGGCAGTTAAGGACGTTTCTCATTGCCGTGAAGCTCGCTTTACATACACTTGTCAGCGATACTACAGGAGAACGCCCTTTATTTCTCCTTGATGATCTGTTCAGTGAGCTTGACGGAAAAAGGATTGAAAAAATTCTGGGACAGCTTGAGGGAGCCGGTCAATCGATTATCACGGCGACGGATAGAAAAGATGGCTCAGGTGTTCGCTCTGTCTCCATAGAAGATCTTTTGTGAATACACTCCTGAAAAGCAAGATGTTCCGACCGTATCGTTGATGTACAAACAACGAGTTCTTCCGACAGTCATATGCTCAATTGATGAAAACCGGGAATACGTAGTGAAATCATCCAGGACACCAAGAAAAATCACTGATATCGTAGATGATATCTATTCAATTTACGGTATGAATCAGGCGAAGGAAGAGCATCAGGCTTTGCGGGTCTGGGACCACATTGTAGGCGACACCATTGCAAAGATGACGGAAGTGGAAAAATTTGTTCAGGGGGTGCTCTTTGTTCATGTCATGAATCCTTCATGGAGGACGGAACTCTCTTTCAGGAAAAAAAATATTATCAGCAGGCTTAATAAGGCTCTCGGGAAAAATCTGGTTAAGGATATAGTGTTCAAATAAAATAATGACCAGGTGCTGAGGATGGTTGTGTTTCTCTATTAAGTACAATATAAAAAGGGCTTTAACGCCCCTTTTATATTGTACTTAATGCTAAATCTACACATCACAGACAAGATTGTTTTTCTCTATAAGCCTTTCAGCGAAGGCTTTACCGAATGCCTTGCACTCTTCAAACTCATTTTCACTCGGTTTGAACTTGATTTTGAGATTCTGATCGAAAACCTTCAGTTTCAGGTTGGTGAAGTTGGATTCAATAATTTTAATGCTTTCTCCGCTCCAGCCATAAGAACCGAAGGCCGCCGCAAGTTTTCCCTTGTCGCGAATTGGATTGATTGCAGCAAAGAGCTGGTAGATCTGGGATACTATGTTCTGGTTAATGGTTGGTGAACCAACAATGATGGCTGAGCTGTGAGCAATCTTTTCTTCAATTTTTGAAAAGTGCATATTCTCTATATCGCACACATCCACCGTAAAATCACATGCAGGGCGGAGTCCTTCAGCGATTTTTTCCGCGATGAGCGTTGTATTCTCGTAAGCCGAGACATATGCGACAAGTATATTTTTCTCGTTTGGCAGAGCTATAGCGCTTAGTGAATATTTTTTTGAAAGATCCACATACTTTTTCCAGTCTGAACGAAGTATAGGTCCGTGACCAGGGCAGATAACCTTTATATCGAGATCCTTTATGCGATCTATAGCCTGCAGCATGTACTTGCTGAACGGTTTCAGGATCGCGTCGAAGTAATAGGTGAACGCATCGTCGAAATCACCGGAAAGATCATCGTACATCGCTTCATTACAGTAATGGCACCCGAATGAGTCACAGGTGAAAAGTACCTTATCTTCTTCAAGCCATGTATAGATTGCATCAGGCCAGTGCAGGTTTAACGCATTGATAAATCGAAGTGTTTTATTTCCCAGGTCAAGTGTATCGCCATCCTTGACTATCAGCGACTTGAACTCAACGCCTACAAGATCATTGAGGAATTTTATAGCGTTGGCACTTCCTACCACGGTCGCGTCAGGTGCGACACTCAGGAGATTTTTAATGTTTCCGGAATGATCCGGTTCAGTGTGGTCAACAATGATGTATTCAATCTCTGACGGATCAGTAACCTGTTTTATCTTATCGAGATAAGTCGGCCAGAACCGTTCTTTGGTAGTTTCAACGACTGCCTTTTTTTCTGCATTGATAAAGTAGGAATTGTATGTTGTACCATACTTTGTCTCCATGACAATATCGAAGGTAACAAGACCGGGATCGAGAACGCCAATCCAGGTGACGTCATCCGTTACAGCAAGAATTTTATCATCAATCATAATTCAGGTTTCTATATTTATTAAGACTTTATAAAAATATCCGGAATACCGTATAAAATCTTTGATTATACGCAAAAACAAACCATTAAGTTCCTTGCTAGCGAAAAAATTGTTTTCATGTCAGTTGTATGAGCAGAAAGAGTGAAATTGTTTTATCTGTCGGTTAATGTATTAATTTAAAACGGTATATCGTTATCATCAAATGAATCAGTATCCTTGTTTCTGATCTCTTTGATAAGCTCTATACCTTCAGGAGAAAATGAAAATAATGTATCCGAGGAGAAAATTGCACTGAAATCCTGTGGTTTGAAAAACGGGAGAAATTTCTGTGAGAATTCATCAAGTCTTTTTGTGTAAAACTGCGTGTTTTCATCCGGTTTTGAGCTGTCCCAGTCATCAGCAAGGCGCCCTTTTTCATAGTGGTTGCTTTGCAGTCCGCTTCCGGCTACATAGTATGTTATTCTGTCCCCTTTATTGACGCTCAGCTTATGTTTCAGAGCAAGCTCATAGGTTATCGAACGGCTTCTTTTTCCTGAAGATGTATCGGCTATGTATTGGTCCAAAGTGTTTTTCAGTGACTCAGTACGTGAAAAATCTTCTATGGACCAGCTATGATTCATAATCATCTCCTTGAATGAAACATAGAGGTCGTGCAGGCCCTGAACATCTTCTTCAAGAAGTTTTTCAAACCCTTTGCGGATAAAATCGCGTCCGAATTTTTCACCGCTCCTGCTTATGAGCGAAGATCCTTTAAGTTTTATGGTGCCGTCATAGTCGAGAAGAGCATAATTTTTTTTCAGATAGGATATCATTTTTCTGTATCGTCCGTCATATCCTATAGTGATACCGTCGGGCATTACCGCGGAAACCTCTTCTACGAGGTTGATTTCATCTTCTTGTGACTGAACATGGGGTGGCGGAACGAAAAGTATGCCGTCAGTATCCACTTCGATAACCTTGCAACCTCTTGATTCAAATTCTTTGATCATCCTGCGCGCAATCTCCTGACCGGTCGTTGTTACTCTGTCGGCTTCTTCGTAATCGTTGAATATGCCTGCACTGTATCCAAGATAGCCGTACATTGCGTTAATCAATATCTTGAATGATGACTGCATCGCATCGTAGTTGTCCGAAAGAGCCTTGTTCCCCTTCTTTTTTTCCTCCTTCGCTTTGCTTTTTGTTGCAAAACGGAGCTCTTTCAGATTACTCAGAATTTCAGGAAATATCCTCCGTTCATCGCTTTTAGGGCAGATATCATAGGAGAGCATAATTGATGGATAGAGAGATTCTACATCAGCATAGACTATTGGTCCGAGAATACCTTTAAGAAAGACTTCGGTAAATCCTCCGGAGTGCTGCTGACCTGTTTCCGGTTTTGGGAGTGAATGCTTTTCCTTGAGATAGTCCCTTACAAAAAGTGCCTCTATTTTTGCCGCAGGCCCCATTCTCGATGTCTGTGCATAGGTATAGGGCATCATTCTGGTCATGTAGAAGTTGCTGCCTGAAAGCATTGCAGCAAGCTTTTGTGTTTCACGCACATCATCGAGAGCGTAGTTCAGAAGTCGTTCAGGGTTGTTGTTCCAGAGATCAGCAATTTCACTGTACTCAACATATGTTCTGTCTGGCGACGCAAAGCCGAAATATCTGGCTGCTGCTTTAAGGCCGTAACCAGGCATCGAGCGTTTGGCTACATCATAATTCTGAACGAGAAACAGGGTATCTACTACATGTCTGCCTGCGATGTCGAAAAAGGGGTAGTCTATCGACCGTTCAGCAAATCGGATGCTGGACTGATAACTTCTTGGTATAGAGCCGTCACGGCCTATTCTGAACTCCACACCAAGTATTT
>JAPHUN010000229.1 GCA_026193435.1 Chlorobium sp. | reverse complement strand
GCTGTGCAGGCCTGAAGTCAGTTTGAAATGTCCTTCGAGCAGGGCTCCGGAAGATCGGAAAATGTCAATTATTGCGGGTGTGCTCATGTGTCTGATCTGAAAGGCTGTGGTTATCTATCCGAAATGCCGGATGTTTAAGAAAGTATAAAATACATAAGCGCGATCTAATTGCTAAACCCTAAGTTGCTCTTTACGTCTGTTGTCAGGGTATAACCCCTGAAGGGTTACGCTTTACCGGTGCTTTCAAGATAGTGCTGCAGCAGCAGGCATGCTGCCGCTGAGTCAAGACGCCCTTTCTGCTGTCTTTTTTTTCTGCTGAGCCCGGATTCGATAAGCACTTTTCCTGCCTGCTTTGATGAACCGTGTTCATCGATGGTTTCAACAGGAATATCCGGGAACGCCGCTGCCAGTTCCTCGATAAAACAATCGACTATTCCGGTCATAGGATTTTTTGTTCCATCACTGTTGAGGGGGTAGCCAACGATAATTTTTTCTATAGAATTATCCTGAAGAAACGACTCGATGACCGAAATGATTTTCTCTGGCGAGAATGTGCCGACAGGTTGCGCGAAACTGCAGAAAGGATCGGTTTTGGCCAGGCCCGTGCGCTTTGTGCCGTAGTCGATCGCAAGTATTCTTTTTATTGGTATTTTTCCCACTGAAATGCTCCTGTGGTTTCGCAAAAGGAAAAGCGGTTGTTGTTGAGTAAATGTATTAAAAATCGGAGAGAGTGAAGCCGGAACCATACGCTGATTTCCCGTGGAGTGTATGAAAACAGGATGGTTCCTGTATAACTTGTTGGTTATATGGGTTTGCAGTATTTGGTTTATTTTCTATCTTCTCTGGCTTAAATCAGCTGAATACGTAGTATATTTTTTAGGCAAATACTTTTTCCCTCGGGAACCCTAACGAGAATAATTGGAGAAAACAGGCAATGGCAAAGGTTGCGATAATTGGTGCCGGGTTTGCAGGTCATACTGCCGCAATGTATCTGGGTGATTCATTGGGCAAGGATCATGAAATAACGGTTATACACAAGTTTGACTATTTTGGCTTTGTTCCTTCATGGGTTTGGCTGGGCATTGACGCAGTTAAAGCTGAAGAGACCTGCTTCAAGTTGAAGCCGATATATGACAGGTTCAATGTTAACTTTGTTCAGGGTAAGGTTACTGCCGTTCACCCCGAAGAAAATTACGTTGTGGTCGATCAGGCCAACGGAGGCGGTGAGGCCAGCGTGGAGTATGATTATCTCATAGTCGCTACAGGCGCTCATATGAACTATGCGGCCACTTCCGGACTTGGCCCGGATAAATTCACCGAATCGATCTGTCACTTCGATACAGCGGTCAAAGCCCGTGATGCCTATCTTCAGCTTGTTGAAAAGATGAAGAGAGGCGAAAAGCAGCGTCTGGTTATCGGCACCGGTCACCCGATGGCCGCCTGTCAGGGTGCGGCGTTCGAGTACATCACCAATATTCATACCGATCTTACACAGCGCGGAATCAGGGACAAGGCTGATCTTGTCTATCTTACCAATGAACCGGCAATCGGTGATTTCGGCGTCGGCGGCATCAACGTTGTCAAGCAGGGGGGCAGAATTGCCCGTGGAGGCGATCTCATTGAAGATCTCATGGATGAGTTCGGACTTGAGAAAGGCGTTCGGCGGGGAGTCAAGGAAGTTGACGAGAAGAAGATCTACTGGGAAGACTTCGAAGGAAATTTCGGTGAGGATGAGTATGATTTCGCGATGCTGATCCCTCAGTCGCGCGGCGTGACGTTTCCTTTCTTCAACAAGGCTGGAGAGGATATTTCCTCACAGGTGACCAATCCCGGAGGATTCATTCTGGCCGACGGTATTTATGGATTGAGTTATGATGAACTGGTCAAAACACCTGATGCATGGCCGGCCAACTACCAGAACCCTCTATTCAATAACATCTTCTCGGCAGGTATAGCATTTGCTCCTCCCGGACCTATTTCCGTACCGCACACCACGAAAAACGGAACAACGATCACTCCGGGCGCTCCGAGAACAGGGATGATTTCCGGTGTTATCGGTCGAATCGTCGCGTTGAACATCATCGACCTTGTCAATGGAGGTCGTATGACTCACCGTGAGCGCATGTCCGAGATGCTGGCTGTCTGTATAGCATCAAACGGTAAATCGCTCTGGAACGGTCAGGCGACCGTCATGATCATCTATCCTGTCGTACCGGATCACACCCGTTATGACAACAAGGAAGGACGGGATCTTTTTGTTACCAGAGTTGAGCGGGGACTTGCGGGCGCATGGCTGAAGCAGATGGTTGAAACAACCTTCATGCACAAGTTCAGAGGCCGCATCGGATGGCAGCTTATTCCCGAGTAACCGATATGATATTACATCACGTTAAACCTGATATACCATGAGGCCTACAAAGTTAGACAGATTCAAAATGCAGTGCAAGCTCTACCAGTTCTGGCGTTTCATTGTGCTGAACCTGAAGATTCTCAAAGCGGTCGATCACAGTAAAAGAGCCTGATCGTAACAGAGGAGCAAAGACTCAGATAGCTATCAAGCGCATAGGGATTTTTTGTCCTTATGCGCTTTTTTTTGTTGAGCCAAACAATTGTTAAGTTGTTGTTTTTTATGGTCATATCTGTACATTGATGTTGACGGCGCACCTCGATGTATCGGTAACCAAACACCGGAGACCATGAAAAAATCGCTAATTATCCTTTTGCTTCCGGTTTTTACCGCCCTGTTGCTCTGTTCTTCTCTGCACGCGGAGAACTTTCATCACAGGGTTGATTCCCTGATGATTTCAACCGCGGATCATACGAAATTCGATGAGCTGAAAAAGGACTTCAAGAGCGGCCCCGAAGTTACCGCCGCCTGCCTCCGCTGTCATACCGAAGCCTCCAAACAGCTACATCGCACGAAACACTGGACATGGGAAGTGCCGATGAAAGACGGCAAAATGCTCGGTAAGCAGCATGTTGTCAACAATTTCTGCATATCGGTGGAGAGCAACGAAGCGAGGTGTACCTCCTGCCATATCGGTTATGGCTGGAAAGACAAGAATTTTGATTTCACCAGCGAGAAGAACGTTGACTGCCTTGTCTGCCACGATGCGACCGGCACCTATAAAAAGTACCCCTCGGGAGCGGGACATCCGGCCCTTGTCGATACGGTGTTCGGCGGAAAGCCATTTCCTAAATCCGATCTTACCTACATCGCCCAGCATGTGGGCAACCCAGACCGTCACAACTGCGGTATCTGTCATTTCGAGGGGGGCGGGGCTGACGCGGTCAAGCATGGTGACCTCGACAACTCGCTGATCGATCCTTCCGAATCGATCGACGTGCATATGGCCTCCGGAAAAGACGAGCTCAACATGACCTGCATCGACTGCCACAAGACAGAAGGCCATCAGGTTCCAGGCAGCCGTTACGAACCGACCGCCAGAGACGTTCACGGGTTCGATTATCCCCTGCCCGACGATTATCCGACGACCTGTGGTTCCTGCCACGGGCTCAAACCGCACGAAAAGTTCAAGAAACTCGACGACCATATCGACAAGGTAGCCTGTCAGACCTGCCATATTCCTGTCATGGCCAAGGAGCGGGCGACGAAGATGTGGTGGGACTGGTCGAAAGCCGGGCAGTTCGACGACAAGGGCAAGGAGATCACCCGGAAGGATTCCACGGGACTCCCGGTCTACATGACAAAGAAAGGGGAGTTTGAGTGGGCGAGAGAGGTTGAGCCGGAGTACCGCTGGTTCAACGGTGAAATGAACTACGTCACGTTTCTTTCCGAGATCGACGATTCAGGGGTAGTGTCCATCAACCATCCTGACGGTGAGCCGGGCGACTCCCTTTCCCGTATCTGGCCGTTCAAGGTTCATCGTGGCAAACAGCCCTATGATGCCGGACTGAAGCGGTTCGTCAAACCAAAACTTTACGGTCCGAAAGGCTCGGGCGCTTACTGGAAGGATTTCGACTGGGACAAGTCGATCAAAACGGGTATGGAGTATGCTGGTCTGAAATACAGCGGCAACTACGGTTTCGTCGACACCGAGATGTACTGGCCGATTTCCCATATGGTTTCGCCGAAAGAAGACGCGCTCGGCTGCGTTGATTGCCACGCACGTGGCGGGAGGCTTGAAAATCTTGGAGGGTTCTACCTTCCGGGGAGGGACGCGAGCCCCTTCGTGGAGATCGTCGGATTGCTCGTCATCGTGGGCTCGTTTGTCGGCATTATCGCTCACGGCATCATGCGCTACGTCGCTCACAAGAACATGAAACAGGATGGTGAGGTATGAGAAAGGTATATTTGTACGCGCGATTTCAGCGGTTCTGGCACTGGATGCAGGCCATCATCATCTTTTCGCTGCTCTTTACCGGGTTGGAGGTCCACGGTCTTTTCAAACTGATCGGGTACGAAACGGCTTTTCACGTGCACAACTTCCTTGCCTGGGGGCTGTTGACTTTCATCGTCCTGGCGTTCTTCTGGTATATCACTACGGGGGATTTTCGCCAGTATCTGACGGAGGGTAACCTTATCGAAAAGATCATGATGCAGGCCCGTTACTACCTTATCGGGATCTTCAAGAACGAGCCTCATCCATTCAAGAAGAACGAGATCTCCCGCCTGAACCCGCTGCAGCGGATCACCTACCTCATGTTGACGCTTGTCGGTCTGCCCTTGCAGATTATCGTGGGTTTCGCCTACTTCTACTTCAACGAACTGGTCGCCCTTGGCATGCCGCCCTCGTGGATGGAACCCATTGCCCATCTCCACACCCTGCTCGCCTACATGCTGATCGGCTTCGTCATCATGCACGTCTACATGACCACCACAGGCCACACCCTTACCTCCAACATCAAGGCGATGGTTACCGGTTGGGAAGAGGTTGAAGAGTGAGAAGGCGGGAAATGAATAATGACTATTGAATAATGAAAAATGGAAGACAGGGAGGATAGTGAATTTATTTCGTGGTAAGTGGGAGGTGAGAGGTCAGAAGTGAGAAGTCAAAAATGCTGTAGCATTTGTAGGGGCGAATAATTATTCGCCCGTTGCGTAAGGATGGTTACCGACTCTGGTCTATAGCGCTGACCGGAAGCTCTTTGTTGCAAGTCCAGCGGTTTCTTTCAGGCTATGGCGCTCAGTCCTTTGCGCGTTATTGCTTGAACCCCGCGTTTATGTAGTGTTAAAAAAAATCATCATGATGTCGAAAAACTTCTCCCTGCTCGTTTTCTGTCTTTTTCTGCTGCTGTTTTCAGGTCTCACGGCCTGTATTTCCCCATATGCAGACAACGGCCCTGATTCCGTGATTCTCGCCGGACGTGAATGGATGGCGAAAAATCTCGACGTCGAGCATTACCGTACTGGCGATCCCGTCCGCCATGCTGCAACCGAAGAGGAGTGGCGCGATGCTATTGCGAAGGAAGAGGGGGCATGGTGCTACTACGAGAATGATGAGTCGAACGGCAAGCGGTACGGAAAGCTCTACAACTGGTATGCGGTGAACGACCCGAAGGGTCTCGCTCCGGAAGGGTGGCATATCCCGTCGGATACCGAGTGGCAGGCGCTCGTGGACGATCACGGCGGAGACGAAGCTGCCGGAAGCGAGCTCAGGGAGAGGAAAGGGTTCCACGCGATTCCGGCCGGAAGCCGCAACTGCCTCGGTATGTTTTACGGGCAGGGAATGTACGCCTATTTCTGGACTTCCACTGAAGCCGGACAATACGAGGCCTGGGACCGTGAAATCGCCGCCTCCGGCAACGCCGTGCGGAAGATCAAAGTTAACAAGAGCATCGGATTCTCCGTCCGCTGCGTGAAGGGTAGGAAAGTCAACGGTTAAAAGGCAAAAGAGGGAAGGGGGGAAATGAATAATGACAATTGAATAATGAATATTGGAAGACGAGGAGGATTTAGTGAGTTTCGTGGGGAGTGAGAGGTCAGAAGTCAAGAGGTGAGAAGTCAAAAGTCAAAAGTGAGAAGTTAAAAAGCGGCAGCGTTTGTAGGGGCGAATAATCATTCGCCCGAAACGTGGGGATAGGTGTGACCAGAACCTCTTTGTCGCTTTATGCATTTACAGCTTGCGAAGTGTTCCGTTTTTTTCTTCTTCTGTGGCTTCTTTAATCAAAAAGTGAAGCTTGCCCTCATTCGAGTCTCGCGTTAATTGGTCATCCCAAAGTGCCATGTCTTTTTCATGGAGCCAGTGCATCAGTTGCATGAATTCGTCATGGGATAACGACTCAATAGCAGCTTTGATGTCATGTATACTTGTCATGATGCATAAACTTGTTCTTTGATTGAGCACCCTTGACAGCTAATTTCGCCACTTCTGAAGAATAAAACAAGAAAGCCCGATTCTACTGTCATGAGCCTATGCCAGCATGAACGCTGCATACAGCAACCTGAGATCGAACATCAAGGTGATGGTTGCGGGGGGGGAGGAAGGAGGGAAATGAATAATGACTATTGAGTATTGAATAATGGGAGACGGTGAGGATAGTGGGTTTCGTGGGGATTGGGAGGT
>JAPHUN010000252.1 GCA_026193435.1 Chlorobium sp. | reverse complement strand
CTATCGGGTAAACCTCAGGGAAAGGAACACCAGAGACATTACACTGTACAACTTTCAAGTAGATAACGCCCCCTTTTTTCTGCTGGTCAACCATTGGCCTTCAAGGTCTCTCGATCAGGCTTGGTCCGAACCTTTTCGGCTTCAGGCCGCGCGAACTGCAAAAACAATTGTCGACAGTCTCCTTGAAATCAATACAGAAGCAGACATTGTTGTCATGGGAGACTTCAACGATGACCCCGGGAACAAATCGATTCAGGAAATCCTGCAAGCGACAACAGAGAGAGATGACTTCCTGAGGAAAAGTACCGGCAAACTTTTCAACTTCTGGGCAAACAGTCGTAAAAAAGGAAGCTGCTACTTCCGGAGCAGATGGTTTCAATTCGATCAGGTCATGGTTTCAGCCGGACTTTTCGATGACCGGGGCTTATCTGTTCCTGAAGATGCTTTCAACTGTTTTCATATCCGTCATATGGAAAAAGGAAGCGACAGGCTCCCCTATGCGACCTACAAAGGCCAGAGATATCTCGGCGGCTATTCAGATCATTTTCCTCTTCTTTTTCAAGCTGAAGTTCACAAGAGGTAGAGAGAAGAAAAACCCCTGGCGGATAGTGATCTCAGCTTTGAAGAACCCTTGAGAAGTTGTAACTTTTCCCTCGCTATGATCTTTACGATTGTACTCCACATACACTCCGCCACTTTCTTTCACGGGTTCACGTAACTACCCGCGATTGCCTGACGAGAAACCTGAACTTGTTTCAGAGAGAGCTTTTCACGGTTGCTTCTTACCTCACGCAATTATTAACGCAAAAATAAAAATGGACAACCAATTACTCATCTATGCAATACCCCTTTCAGGTGTCATTGCATTACTCTATGCATTGTACAAAGCCTCTTGGGTGTCAAAGCAGGATCCCGGTACCGACGAGATGGTGACTATCGCAGGCCACATCGCTGATGGCGCCGTAGCTTTTTTGAAACGGGAGTACAAAGTCTTAGCCATCTTTGTCATTTCTGTAGCCATTCTTCTGGGTTTCGCCAACAGCGGCAGGCCTGATTCTTCTCCGATTATCTCCGTAAGCTTCGTTGTCGGAGCAATCTGCTCGGCACTTGCAGGATACTTCGGAATGAAAGTAGCAACCAAAGCTAACGTCAGAACAACACATGCCGCACGAACAGGATTACCGCAAGCCCTGAATGTAGCCTTTTCCGGAGGTCTCGTCATGGGGCTGTCGGTCGTCGGGCTTGGCATACTCGGACTGTCGGTTCTTTTTATTGTATACTCCAGCCAGTTTTCTGAAATCAATCAGGTCATCAATCTGATCTCCGGCTTCTCCCTTGGAGCTTCGTCCATCGCGCTCTTCGCGCGTGTCGGCGGCGGTATTTACACCAAGGCTGCTGACGTTGGTGCGGATCTTGCCGGAAAAGTTTATGAAGGAATCCCGGAAGATGATCCGAGAAATCCGGCAACCATCGCGGATAACGTCGGTGACAATGTAGGGGACGTAGCCGGAATGGGCGCTGACCTTTTTGAAAGTTACGTCGGCTCGATTATAGGAACCATGGTGCTCGGCGCAGCGTTTGTCCCCGTATTCGGAAGCATGGGCGAATCGACCATAGCGGCTGTAATTCTCCCGCTTGCCATTGCTGCTGTAGGGATTCTCGTCTCTATTGCCGGTTCGTTTTTTGTGAAAGTTAAAGAGGGAGGCAACCCCCAGACAGGACTCAACACCGGTGAATTCGGTGCGACATTCATAATGGCCATACTGAGTTATTTCATTATCACAAACATCCTGCCGTCAAGCTGGGCTATAAACGGCGTCGACTACACCTCTCTCAACGTCTTTTTTGCGGTGCTCACAGGACTTCTCGCCGGCGTCTTGATCGGCCTCATTACTGAGTACTACTGCTCCACGCACAACAAACCCGTTGAAAGCATCGCGTACCAGAGCGTCACCGGCGCTGCCACGAACATTATCGCAGGTCTGGGTATAGGCATGATGTCTACAGGACTTCCTATCATTGTGCTGTCTGCCGCGATTATCGCTTCTCACTACTTTGCAGGCCTTTACGGAATTGCTATCGCTGCACTCGGCATGTTATCCGTAACCGGCATACAGCTTGCCGTCGATGCCTATGGACCAATCTCGGATAATGCAGGAGGCATTGCAGAAATGGCAAGCCTTCCTCCGGAAGTCCGGGAAAGAACAGATACGCTGGACGCAGTCGGAAACACCACCGCCGCTATCGGTAAAGGCTTCGCTATCGGCAGCGCCGCGTTGACAGCTCTTGCGCTTTTTGCCGCTTTCCGCCAGCAGGCAGATGTTGTATCCATAGACATCTCGGAACCGGTGATCATGGCAGGCCTGCTGCTCGGGGCCATGCTGCCGTTTGTCTTCAGCGCTATGGCAATGAACGCTGTAGGCCGGGCGGCAAGGGATATGATCACCGAGGTCGGCCGTCAGTTCAATGAAATTGCCGGTCTCAGGGAAGGCACCGCTCCTGCAGAGTTCGCTCACTGTGTGGACATCTCCACAAAGGCAGCCATCAGGGAAATGATACTTCCGGGAACACTCGGAGTGCTTGTTCCGGTAGTCGTGGGGTTTGTCTCAAAAGATATGCTTGGCGGACTGCTGGCCGGAGTGACCTCTTCAGGCGTACTGCTTGCCATATTCCAGTCAAACGCCGGGGGAGCATGGGATAACGCGAAAAAAAGGATCGAAGGCGGGATTGAGTTCGATGGTGTTCTCTACGGCAAAGGAACCGAAGCCCACAAGGCAGCTGTTGTCGGCGATACGGTAGGCGATCCGTTCAAAGATACCAGCGGCCCGAGCCTGAACATTCTCATGAAACTTATTGCGGTTGTGGCGCTTGTGATAGCCCCACTGATCCGGTAAAAACTTTCGATAAGCAAAATATGCAGGCCCCGAAACTCCGGGGCCTTTTTTATTTATAACATTATTTACCATCTTAACAGCCGTAACACCATTCATCAAGCCTCTCAGCCATAGATATGAAACTCATTGTCGGCCTTGGAAATCCTGAAAAAAGGCACGAAAACACGCGACACAATATTGGATTCGAAGTTATTGATGAAATGGCCCGGATCTTTCAGACAGGCATGACCACGGGAAAAGGCAATTTTCACTATGCGAAAATCACCCACAGAGGAGAAGGGGTCATAGTGCTCAAACCGATGACCTACATGAATCTTTCAGGTCATGCCGTAGTCGCCGCAATGAACTTCTATAAAATCCCTGTGGAAGAGATCCTCGTCATCTGTGATGACCTCAACATACCTCTTGGATCGATCAGACTGCGGGCAAAAGGCTCAGCCGGAGGCCAGAACGGTCTCAAACACATCATCCAGTGCCTCGGCAGAGAGGATTTCGCCCGCCTGCGTGTAGGCATAGGGAGGGATCACCCCTCAGGCTCCTACTCATCCTTTGTGCTGGGAAAGTTCTCTGAAGAAGAACGGAAGACCGCAGACAGTATTATCCCTGAATGTGCCGAAGCCGCTCTTGATTTTGTTGTACACGGCATCGAACATGCGATGAACCGGTTTAACAGAAAAAACGCCTAACCCGCCATTGTCTGCATCATATTCGTGCTCGGGCAGATCGAATTGCGCTGCATGAACGAAATGGCTCTGGCGTTGAAATCTTTCGGCTGGTCAACGTTACAGACATGGCCTGAATCCAGGATCACCTCCAGAAATGAATTTGTGTGCCTCTGCACGATATACTCGACCGCCGGAAGAAACATATAATCCTCCTGTCCGGTGAGATAGAGGGTCGGGATACCTGTATCTTTTTCCTCAAAGTACTTCAGAAGAGGATTCAGCTCATAGGTTAGTTTGAACCACCTCATAAACTCTTTCTGCGCCACTTTTTTGGCCTCGCTCACAAACAGAAGACGTGATTTTTTATGCCTTGCCTTGGGCATGATGATCCAGGCGAAAAATCCGTACAACCACATATACGGGACAAAACGCTTGAACGCATTCCCCAACCCCACCAGAAACCTCGCTCTGACATTCAGGCGGATAATCGCGCCGCCCATGACCATTGAGCAAACCCGGTCAGGAATAAGTTCGCTGATCTGACGGATAAGAATAGTTCCCAGCGAAACACCGATAAAGTGAGCCTTCTGAATGTTCAGGTGATCGAGTACCTCGATAATATCCAGCGTTATATCCTCAAAGCTATACGGCCTTTTGTGGGAAAGAGGGAGTCCTTTGGATTTCCCATGTCCCCTCAAATCTACCATCAGAACGTTGAAGTGCTTCTTGAACTCCTTTATCTGAAGAAACCATATTGATGAACTCCCCCCTGCTCCGTGAACAAATACTACCCAGGGCGCCGTCTCAGAAAGTTCATATGTCCTGTAGTGAAGCATAATACTTATAGCTTTGAAATTTTTCCGGGCATACGTTTTTTATTGATTTTTAAAGGTTTTCACCATTTCATAGAGCGCTACCCCCGCAGCAACCGATACGTTCAGGGAGTGCTTGGTTCCATATTGAGGGATCTCAAAAACATGGTCACAAAACTGCAGCACATCATCATCGATTCCGTCAACTTCATTACCGAGAATGAGACAGAGCGGAAAATCATCTTTCTTAATATCAGTATACGGACGGCTGTTTTCTGTGATCTCCAGACCGCAGATAGTCACACCCGAATCCTTGAGAACGCCCAGAATCTCTTCAGGATGTGTATAATACGCCCAGTCAACGCTCTCCTGTGCTCCAAGTGCAGTTTTGTCTATCTCCTTTCTCGGAGGGGTAGCGGTATAACCGGTAATGATCAATCGATCAATCCCGGCTGCATCTGCTGTACGAAAAACAGACCCCACATTATACATACTGCGAATATTATGCAGCAACACCGTTACAGGATGCTTCTGTTTCTTCGAGTATTCTTCAACACTTAAGCGGGACATTTCGTCACCCCGCAATTTATTGAATGACCTTGTCATTGCATCATCCGTAATTTCTCAAGAAGAAGATCATTTTCCTTTCTCAACCCTATATTGAATCGAAGACAGTTTTGCATGAGCGGATATCCTGAAACATTCCTTACAAGGATACCTTCTCCGGCAAGAAATGAAAAAACTTCCTGAGCGTTCCGAACTCGTATAATAATAAAGTTTGCGTCACTTTCGAACACCTGCAGGCCACTAATTCCTTTCAAGGCCTCATATATTCTCTCCCGTTCCTGTAGAATATAGCTGACTGATTCTTCAACGAGATGATAATTCGCAAGCACATGCTGCAGAGTAATTTCCGCAAGACGGCTTGATGTAAACGGTATTTTCGGTTTAGCGATTTCCGCCAGCAGGGCCGGATTGGTAAGAGCGAAGCCGATCCGCATACCCGCGAGCGCGAGAGCCTTGGACATGGTTCGCAAGACAATCAGATTAGGCGCTTCATCAATCAGGCTCAACGCGGATTCCTCACGGGAAAACTCGACATAGGCCTCGTCAACCAGAACGATCGCATCGACTTCATGGACAATCATCCGGATATCCTCGATTGAAAGCGATTTGCCAGTAGGATTATTGGGTGTTGACAGAACGATAAAAGCTGCTCTTTCTTCCTGTGCCCTGCGAACTATTTCAGGCACATCGAAACCAAGGTCCTCATGCATGGGCACAATAATCCGCTCAGCCTGCAGCATGATCGCGAGTTTGTCATAGAGGGAAAAAGAGGGCTCGGGAAGAACAATCCTGCTGCCCTTCTCAAGACAGGCGATGAATATGGTGTAGAGCATCTCGTTCGACCCGTTGCTCATCATAACGGATTCGGGCGAAACACCTGTAAATTCGGCATATGCCTGAATTCCCCTGTATGGAAGAATATCCGGATAGCGGTTCCATGATTCCTGTTTGAATTCATCGAGTATCGCGTCCTTCAGCCTTTCGGGCAGGTCAAAAGGGCTTTCGTTCTGATTCAGTTTTATCTCCGCATTCTGTCCTCCTTCAACGCTGTATGCCCCTATACGCTGCAAGGCAGGATTTAACATGCGGGAAAAATCTTTACCTGTCATCTCTTGAAATATTTTGTTGCTGTTCATCGGCCATATTCACTTCTTTGAGCAGATAGACTATCTGCTACCGGTGCTGCAATCACTCTGAGAGCCGCTCAGGGGAAGTGCACGAACCTGACCGCCAAGTCCATGAGTATACTTCTTTTCCTCACCTTTGATCATCCGCAATGAGGATGTACATGCTCAATGCCGATTAAAATACTGATTTTTGTCCTGCTTCAGGTTGAGAATATCTCTTTTTTATTAATTCAGAGCGAAAAAGGTTGACTTATTGTTTTTTTTTCATAACTTAAAACAAGACAAAATTATTCCTATTTAAGGAGGCGAACATGATCAGAATCAATAAAACACCGAGAGATATACTCGACAACATCTACTCTCTGGCATACTGGATGACAGAAAATGAACATGCATCAGCTGAGCTTGTGAAGACAACTTATTCAAATGCAGCTAACTGTTCACAGGAAACAGATCTGCTGAAGTCATTCAGAGACTCGTATGTAAAGCGTTATGGTCAGGATTCCGATCTGTATATGAAGGAGAGCGCTCCTGGAACCGACAAGAGCTTGAGAGAGACCATCAGACAAAAAGCGGCTGATGTAAAGCTTTCCGTATTACTGTCGGAAATATCGGGACTGAAACACAGACAGATTTCTGAAATAATGGAAAAGCCTGTGGAAACCATACGGCTGTGGCTTTTGTGGGGAAGAAAATCACTTGTCAATGAACCGTTACTCAAAGCATCAGCCTGATGCTCCGCTCTGTTAAAAGGCCGTTTCATCCTGAAACGGCCTTTTTGTTTTGTCCACTCCCGCTTTATATTCAACAAAGAACATTCTGGCTAAAAAAGCAACCACGTCCTGAGCTGCAGCACTATCATAGTCGCGGTTCGCGTGCATGCGCGATGTACCTGACTTGTGCCCCTCAACATTTCGTGAAAAGAAAGTCGTCACGCTGCTTGTCTGCCGGTCAGGACATCAACTGAACATGATACACAGAGAGAGACCGAAATTGAGAACACGTAAAACAAACACATGATAGTCGTCACTGGAGGAGCTGGGTTTATTGGCAGTGCGATGCTTTGGGAACTCAACAGGCACGGGAGAGATGATATCCTTGTCGTCGATAACCTCGGCAGCACAACTACCGGAAAATGGAAAAATCTTTCCGGGCTTTCGTTCACTGATTTCATCCATAAAAATGATTTTCTTTCAAGCCTGGAGAGCGGTCATTTCCCTGAAATAGACGCAGTTATTCACATGGGGGCCATCAGCGCGACTACGGAAACCGATGCGAACCTCCTGATGACAAATAATTATCACTATTCACAACAACTCGCGAGCTACTGCGCCTCCCGGAGCATTCGTTTTATCTACGCGTCAAGTGCCGCCACATACGGAAGCGGAACTGCCGGATACAGCGACGAGAAAACGGAGACACAATCACTCAGACCGCTCAACATGTATGGATACTCTAAACAGCTGTTTGATTTGTGGATGCTCAAAAAAGGACTTCTGCGAACATCTGCCGGGCTGAAGTTCTTTAATGTTTACGGCCCGAATGAGTACCATAAAGATGACATGAGCAGTGTTGTCTTTAAGGCCTTTCATCAGATACAGGAAAATGGGAAGGTCAAGCTCTTTCAATCTCACCGGAAAGAGTATGAACATGGTGAGCAGATGAGAGACTTCATCTACATCAAGGATTGCACGGCGATTATGCTGTGGCTGCTTGAAAATCCATCGATAAACGGAATTTTCAATGTCGGAACGGGAAAAGCCAGGAGCTTCAAAGATCTCGTCACGGCAACCTTTTCCGCACTTGAGCTTGATCCGGAAATCAGCTATATCCCCATGCCCGAACACCTTCGTGACAAATATCAGTATTTCACACAGGCTGAAATGAACAGGTTGAGAGCGTATGGATACACCACACCTCTGACCTCTCTTGAAGACGGCGTCAGGGATTATGTGTGCAACTACCTTGACAGTCCCGTCCCCTACCTCGAACACGATGTTCAGTAACCACAAATACAGAAAACAGCTTGAAGAAAGAACAAACCATACATTTTGAAGGTGTCGAGCCTGTTATCGTTTTCGGCCCGCACGACTCCTGGCTGAAAAAGATACGAGAGGAATTTCCCGAGGTGCAGCTAACAGCCAGAGGCAATACCATATCGCTTAAAGGCGAGGAAGATGAACTGACACTTCTGGAACATATTTTCAGTGAAATGAAATTGCTTGCCGATCAGCACGGAGAAATTCTGGATACCGATCTGCATGCGCTCCTCAGTATCGCGTTGGTCTCCTCAACAACCGCAGCAAGGAAAAAACCTTCTCCGGACAGCGACACAATTGTCATGACCAGGGATTACGCCGTCAAAGCAAAAACAGACGGACAGAGAAGAATGGTTTCGGAAGCAGGAAACAATGACATTGTCTTTGCAATAGGACCTGCAGGAACAGGGAAAACCTATACTGCGGTAGCAATTGCCGTCGCCGCATGGAAAAAGAAACAGGTTAAAAGAATAGTGCTGGCAAGGCCGGCAGTCGAGGCCGGTGAAAGCCTGGGCTTTTTGCCTGGAGACCTGGCCCAGAAAATCGACCCCTATCTCAGGCCCCTCTACGACGCGCTTCAGGACATGCTGACAGCCGACAAACTCAGAACCCTTACCGAACAGAGAATTATCGAGATTGTACCACTCGCGTACATGAGAGGACGTACGCTGAATAATTCATTTATCATTCTCGATGAAGCACAGAACGCATCGAACAAACAGATGAAAATGTGCCTTACACGGCTCGGCGTCAACTCAAGAGCGATTATTACCGGCGATGTGACGCAGATCGACCTTCCCAGGGAAATTGAGTCAGGGCTCATGAACGCCAGAGATATTCTTCAAGACATCTCCGGGATCAGTTTTGTATTTCTCGATAAATCGGACGTTGTCCGCCACCGTCTTGTTCGAGACATTATAAGCGCATATGAAAAAGAAGAAGCAGAATAGCGCTTGCATCTCTTATACAGAGTAAGACGTCAGTGAATAAGCTGTTGCGGAACTCTCCTTTCACAATATCTGTTATTGCTTTACAGTACAGAGCATGATGTTCTGCTGTCAACAGCTTTCAAACACCTCATAAATCATTACGATCATGGCACATAGAATCACTGACGAATGCACCTATTGTGCTGCATGTGAACCGGAATGCCCGGTAACTGCAATAACAGCCGGAGATGACATCTACATCATCGACGAAGAGACGTGTGTTGACTGTGAAGGATATTTTGATGAAGCCGCGTGCGTTCTCGTTTGTCCTGTAGACTGTATCATCAAGGTATAATTTCGATGCTCACAGCAGCTGCATCTTCCGGGCATTGATCTGTGTCGAAATATGAACTGTCAACCGGTTTTGTCCAGAGAAAAAAAGTTTTATATTAACTTCCTGTTAATACAGAGAGTTCTTTATTACAACTAATTTTTCCTGAAACTCTTAAGAGGAAGTAAACATGGCACTTTACATTACTGAAGAATGCACCTATTGTGCAGCTTGTGAGCCTGAATGCCCGACAACAGCTATCTCGGCTGGTGACGACATTTATATTATCGACCCAAACTCATGCAACGAGTGTGAAGGTCTTGACGAGCAGGCTTGTGTTGCTGTTTGCCCGGCAGAGTGCATCGTACAGGGATAAGTTTTTTGCTTCGTTTTAGTATATAAAAAAGCGGCAGGTGCCAACCTGCCGCTTTTTTATTGATGTATCTTCAACCGACGGCAATCATCTGTTCGGTCCGTTCGGCGCTTCGATGCCGCTGCCGTCCGGAACGCCATCCCCTGAATTCGGAGCCGGCCCCATCGGTCCGTTCTCAGAAGCATCACCACCAGCTTGCGATGAGGGATCAACACTGACAGTTTCTCCGGTATTGGGATCGGAGATCGTTATCTGAGGCCCGGCCGCGAAAACAGGAGCTGAAGCCAGAAGTATACCGGCAAATACTACCTGAGAAAATAATTTTTTCATTGTGCACCTTTTTTTAGTTAAAAAGCAACCCGTCTTTCAGGATCTTCCCGACAACCTCTTTCTCCTCCTTCATCGACAAATCATTGGATCCGGGAAAACACCCTGAATCCGCATATAAAATATGCATAGTATTTGTGATATGGTATCTCGTTCTTTAGCTTTAGCTGTTATTTTTTCGGGCCTGTAGCCCACAACACCATAACCACAGCAGGGGTGAGTGATTTTTTCCTCAAAAAAAGTACCGCTGAACAGCGGAAATACGGCAAAGAACATGAGTCATCCCTCAATGTCCGGAAGCTGATCACTCCGGGGAAAAAACCTGCGGAACACCTGTCGGATATCGTTCTCCTTATCCGATTTTTGAAACCCGTCACATGGATCCCTGTTATCTGGAGCTTTCTCTGCGGTGCAGTTGCCAGCGGCTCATTCGGCTGGGCGGACTTCATCGGCATAAAATTCCTGCTCGGCATTCTGCTTACCGGCCCGCTTGCGAGCGGCACCTGCCAGATGCTCAATGATTATTTCGATCGCGACCTCGACGAAATCAATGAACCGTGGCGTCCTATACCCGGCGGCGATATATCACTAAAAAACGCAACGATACTGATAGCCGTATGGTCTCTCCTTTCAGTACTTGTCGGTTATCTCATACATCCGCTTATTGCGCTGTACGTAGTCATAGGCATTATCAATGCTCATCTCTATAGCGCCAATCCCATAAAGCTCAAAAAAAGACTTTGGGCCGGCAACATCATAGTCGCCGTTTCCTACCTGGTTATCCCATGGATTGCCGGAGAGATAGCCTATAACCCTGAATTCACCTTGCAATCCCTCTCCCCGTCACTTGTCGTTGCCACCCTTTTCACCATTTCAAGTACGGGAACCATGACCATCAATGACTTTAAATCAGTAGAAGGCGACCGACAGATAGGGGTAAGAACATTACCTGTCGTATTCGGAGACAGAAATGCGGCAATTATTGCAGCTGTTTTGATCAATATCGGACAGCTGATGGCGGCCGCCTATATGCTCATGCTGGGCCAAAGCACATTCGCCCTTATTGTCGCGCTGTTGATCGTCCCCCAGTTTTATCTGCAGTTCAGCCTTGTCAGGTCACCGAAAACCATGGATGTACGATACAACGCCATTGCCCAGAACTTTCTGGTCGCAGGAATGCTCGTATGCGCCCTGGCAATTAAATACTTCAGGTTATGACCTATTCCAGAACCATAAAAATCACAACCAAAGGCTTTTCTGATATCATTGACCTGACACATCTGGTCGATGACATTATCAGCCAATCCGGCGTTAACGAGGGCATTGTAAACATCTCGGCGATAGGTTCGACCGCATCGATAACCACGATGGAATTCGAACCTGCTCTTGTAGAGGACTTCAGAGAAAAGCTGGAGCAGCTCATTTCCAGCAGAGAACACAGCCGCCACTCGGAAACATGGGGTGACGATAACGGCTTTTCTCACATGAGGGCCTCTCTCTTGGGCCCCGGAGTAACCATGCCTGTCAGCAGCGGACGGCTGGTTCGGGGAACATGGCAGCAGGTAGTCTATATCGATCATGACAACCGATCCAGAGACCGGGAAATTTTTGTCCAGCTCATCGGCGAACAGTGATTCCGGGCACGAGAACCATGAACTTTACCCGCATACCTGAAATATCGATTATCCTGCCAACCTATAATCGGGAAATACCGCTGCTACGAGCGGTGCGAAGTGTCATCGACCAGACGTTTTCAGACTGGGAACTTATCGTTGTCGATGACGGCAGTACGGACAGAACCTTCGAGCGTCTGTCGGAGTTCTTGACAACGCATGATACCATCCGCTACATGAAGCACTCGAACCGTAAGCCTGCTTTATCAAGAAACGCCGGAATACAGGCCTCGTTCGGCCGATACATCACCTTTCTCGACAGTGATGACTACTACCTTCCCGAGCATCTTGAATCCCGTGTTTCCTATCTGAAACAACATCCTGAAACAGACCTGCTTTCCGGGGGGTTCTGCGGAGATGAGGATGTCTATGTGCCCGACTGCTACCACCCGGGCAGGAAAATTCACATTCAGGAATGCATTCTGGGCGCGACCCTTTTCGGAAAACGCGACCTGTTTTTCTCACTCGAAGGATTTGGAAACCTCGACTACGCGGAAGACACAGACCTCTGGAAACGCGCCTCGGAACGCTTCAACGTCAAAAAACTCTCCGAACCGAAAACCTATGTCTACGAACGTTCCGGTGACAGCATCACAAGAAACCGGTAGAAGAGGAGATGTTGATTTGTTGATTTGTTGATGCGTTGATGCGTTGAACTGTTGATGCGTTGAACTGTTGATGCGTTGAACTGTTGATGCGTTGAACTGTTGAATTGTAGGGGCGAAAAATTTTTCGCCCTTTCCTCTTTTAAAACAGTACGAAGACCGACAAGAAATTAGTCATCATCGCATTATTCAATTATTATCATTCAATAGACAATAGTCAATATTCATTAGTCATTAATCACTTGTTAACCGTCACTTCTTCCCCATGACAACATCCGTTACCGTCTATTGCAGTTCGAGCAGCCAATGCCCGAAAGAGTATTTCGATGCAGCGGCAGAACTCGGCAAAGGTTTTGCCGAACGTGCTATCACCCTTGTTTTCGGGGGCGGCAATGTTGGACTGATGGGATGCATAGCAAATGCGGTCATGCAGAACAGCGGAACCGTCAAAGGAATCATTCCCAGATTCCTCGAGGAAAGAGAAATCGCCCACTCCGGTATAACAGAGCTGCACATCGTCGATACCATGCATGAGCGAAAGATGATGCTTGCCGAATGGGCTGACGCTTTCATCGTTCTGCCCGGCGGCTTCGGCACCCTCGACGAACTTGTAGAGGTAATCACCTGGAGGCAGCTTGGTCATCACTGCAAACCGATTATCCTTTTCAACATCGCCGGTTTCTGGGACCCGCTTCTTCGATTCTTCGATACTCTTGCCGATCAGAATCTGGTAAAACCGGACCATGAAAACCTGTATCAGGTGTGCAGTTCCATCGATGAAATATTCGGGATAATTTGCTGACCGCCGGAACCTGATCGATGTCAAATCCGTTACAATGAGAGTAAGAGTTCGTGCTTTTCCATGAAATGCCCGCCAAACGGAGAAAACACCATGAAGCTTATCTTTGTCTACAATGCCGACAGCGGTCCCGTCAGCGGCCTTTTTGATATCGGTCACAAGCTTTTCAGCCCCGACACCTATCAGTGCGGTCTGTGCAGCCTGACCTTCGACACATTTGCTGAAAAGAAAATATGGAAAGAGTTCAGGGAAAAAGCCGATGCCGAAATGGAATTCCTTCACAGAGATGAGTTCGAAAAAAAGTATGGTAAAACCTATACCTACCCTGTTGTTCTTGAAGAAAAAGAGGAACTTGAAACAGTGCTCTCCAAAGAGGATATTGACAGTATCCCGAATGTCGAAGCGCTCATGAAGACCATCTCGGAAAAAATCACAACGTAGCAAACTTAACGTTGTCACCTCAGGCAATCTGAAGCACTTTCGCGCCCCTGATACGGCGCTGCTTTATGTTAATAAGGGCTCTGTTTGCCTCTTCAAAAGAATAGATCTGCACTTCCGGCTTCATGTGCATGGATGCGGCGATCTTCACGAACTGCCTGACATCCTCCGGGGCAACGTTGGCCACGCTTTTGATCTCTTTCTCCATCCAGAGATGCTTCGCATAATCGAGCTGTGTCAGCACATCTGTATCCGACGCTTCCTTGCGGATCGCGTTGATGACCAGACGGCCTGATGGTCTGAGATTCTCAAGTGCAGACAGGACGGGCAGCCATACGGGCGTGGTGTCGATGATGCCTGCAAGAAGTTCCGGAGAAACATCGGACGTATCCCCTGCCCAGACAGCGCCAAGTGAGAGCGCGAACTCCCGTTCAGCAGGATTTCGGGCGAAAACATGAACCGGCGAATCAGGATAGAGAAACCGCATCAATTTCAAAACAAGATGCGCTGAAGCCCCGAAACCTGTCAACCCCGCAGGCTGGCCGTTTTGCAGATTCAGCAGCTTCAGTGACCGATACCCGACAGCACCCGCACACAGAAGAGGTGCAGCTTCAGCATCGGAAAAGAGATCAGGAAGAGAATAGGCAGAAGAAGCGGGAACAACCATATATTCCGCATACCCCCCATGAGCATCCCGTCCGGTAGCACGAAACTCAAGGCACAGATTCTCTTTGCCGTCGAGGCACAATTCACATTTCCCGCAGGCAGAATATATCCAGGCTACCCCTACCCTGCTCCCGATTTCGGGTTGGCTTACCCCTGCTCCTTGAGCGACAACCTCTCCCACAACCTGATGGCCCGGAACGATCGGAAAAAAAGCAGGCGGGGTTCTCCCTTCTATCTCATCCAGCTCCGTATGACAAACCCCGCAGGTCAGCACCTTCAGCAGCACCTCCCCCGTAGCAGGCTCAGGAACCGGCATCTCAACCATCCTCAGCGGTTCAGAGCTCTCTGACAAGTCTGTAATCCTTTCAATAACCTGCGCTTTCATCTCACTAATGTATCCTTTTTTTACTTGCTGTATTCCAAACCACTTCAGTATCAACACCGAAATAATCGTGAACCAACTTATCCCTCATTCCGGTAATTGAGCGCCATGGTATAACCGCATAATTATCACCTAAATTGACCGTTTCAACAAATACTTTATGGTGTCAACATTAGACTATATAATGCGTTATGCTGAATATTCGCATACAGCAAGTAACTTGCTTATCCCAAATATACGATAGACGATAATGGAGACAAAAGAGTGGTGGAAATGAATCGAAAGGGGAAAGCCTTGTTACAAGCCTGAAAACTCCCCTGCCCCTGCGCTGCGTATCGAGTATATTCTTTTGAAAAGTATCACAGAACTCCTCATCGGATCTCATTATGGAAGCAAAGCCACAAAAAGTCTTAATCCTCTGCTCAGGAAATTCGGCACGCAGCCAGATGGCCGAAGGTTTTCTCCGTCAAATGGCGGGTGAACAGTTCGAGGTCATGAGTGCCGGAATGACACCGGCACCTGAAATCAATCCACTGGCAGTGCAGGTCATGCAGGAAGCCGGTATCGATCTCTCCGGGCAAAAACCGAAAGACCTGTCGCTCTATCTGGGCAAAACCTTTCTCCACTACCTGATCATCGTCTGCAGCAAGGCAAACGACACCTGCCCGCGCATCTGGCCAGGCCTGATCATCCAGGAAAACCGCCTCTACTGGCCGGTAGACGATCCCGCCGAAGCCTCGGGCACCGAAGAAGAACAGCTCGACGCCTTCCGCAAAGCCCGCGACGAAATCAGAGAAAAACTCGAAACCTGGCTCGCTTCGCTCGGCTGAACCCGGTTTTAGGGAAAAACCCGCGCTCAACGAACCATATAGCTCACGGCACTTGTCGTAACACCCAGCTGCCTTGCTATCTCAGCCAGTGACAAACCGTACTCATCGACCAGCTTCTTAGCCAGCTCTTTTCGTATTACAGAGAACTTTCCTTTTCTGCTGCCCGAACGTAACGCTGCGGCAGTGATCCCCTCCTTAGCGCACGCCTCTTCAATATCCCTGCTAATCTGTTTTGAACGATCTCTTGTAGACAACAACAGACTTACCTGATCTTCTGCTTCCTGAAGCACTTCCCTGACAAATGAATCTCCTCCAAGAATCCGGTCATCACTGAGCGCTTTTATGCCTTGCATCCGCATTGACTGCACCTTCGACCAGCCACCATGAGATCGAAGCAGGCCACCCCCCGAAAGCTCTTTTTCGCGATTTTCTCCTATCTCTTCTTCCAGATACGCCAGGTAGGCTCGTCGAGCTTCACCGTCTCTTTCACCGAAAAACTGCAGCACGTAATCACGATCCAGCCATGTATAATGAGCCTTCTTCATCACGGGCGCATGACCGCACCAGGGATACGATTCCAGTTCTTGAAATGAATTGACAAGTCCTGCACGAAGCGGATTGAGATGGATGTAGGCTACCAGCTTATCGAAATACGCATCTTCTTCACAGATAATCGACTTGTATCTGTTTTGAAAAAGATGGCCGACACGCTGATGACGGCGATTGAAATATTGCGCGTAACCGGAAAGCAGACGGCGCATAAACGTTGACAAACCCTGCTCTCCGCTTTTCAACAGTATATGCGCATGGTTTGTCATCAGTGCGAACGCATAGATGCTGGTGCCCATCCCGTGAGCCAGTTCACCCATGCGACGAAGAAACTCTTTTCTGTCGTCGTCATCCCGAACGATGTTTCCCTTCTCGATTCCCCGGATAATCACATGATGCAATGTCCCCGGTGCATCCAATCTTGCTCCGCGTGGCATACTATCGTTTCATGTTTCTTAATAGACCTGCTTTTCCTGCCTATAATATACATAACAACACGTAACATTTCAACATATTAAACAACGTCCCCTATTACATATTACAT
>JAPHUN010000098.1 GCA_026193435.1 Chlorobium sp. | reverse complement strand
GGCAGGGGCCTTTACAGGAACCTGCCGATCCGAGGTATAATCCGGAAATCAATATCGGTACCGGATCGATGGACCGTGGCCGATGGGCTCCGGTTGTTGATCGTGTTGTTCATGAACTTGCTGAGGCTGATTTTCTTGGCCGCACGCTTGATGTCAGGGAAAATGTGAAATTCAGAGGCGGGTATTTTCCGTCCTGGATTCATGAGAATTTCTCCCGTTCCGGATGTGCGATTGCCATCGAGTGTAAAAAAATATTCATGGACGAGTGGACCGGGATGATCTTCAAGGATCGCTTTGATGCTCTGCAGGCAGCGTTGCAGAAGGCGGCGGATGGTGTCATTGAAGAGCTTCGCAGACAAAACTTCTGAACAGTCTGCTATGAAAAAAAACATGCGGGCACCGGTGGAGTATCATATAGATGATGCCGTCATAGAAAAGGTCAGGCAGCAACTCCTGAAAGGAAAAGTGGTGCGGCAGGAGCTCCCCGGGGGGGGGCTTATTCATATTGACAGGCCGCTTCCTTTTATGGTACTCTACCGTAACCCTGAAAGTTTGTCCGATGAAGGAACGCAGGGCCTTGTCAAGGGTGAGGCGTCGTATCTTATCGTTTCGGACAACAGTGCAATGAGGCCGGGGCTTACGAGACTTGTCAGAACGGTCATTGATACCCTGGGCAGCAGGAACAACGCTTTTCTGATCATCGAACTATGGGCGGTAAAGCAGAGGGATGAAGCGGAGGGAAACGGGGGAAATCTTTCAGCTCCAGGGTTCAGGATTATTGCCTCAAGCACCCGTCCCCCGACCACCACCGTCGATGCTTTCGCCCGTGCCCTGAAGCATATACGGGTCTTCAAGCAGAAGCCGAAGGTGAGTGTCGATCTCGACACCAGGAGAACACCGGCATCACTGAAGCCTTTGCTCTCCGTGGCAGAGACCCGAAAGCTGAACTGTTATGTTATCGGGCTCGAGGTTTACCCCAGTTATCGTGATTCATGCACAGGAGAGCTCTTTCCTCTGGTTTTGCGAAGTCTTCACCGGGGGTTGTCCAGAGCGCTTAAACGGGCATTTTTTGAGTTCGCTCATACAATGACTACCTACAGGCCGGCAAACTATCACGTGTTAGGCAGGCGCTCTGTTTCGAAAACTGTTTTTGATGTTGATCATAAGCTGGCGGTGATCAGTCAATCTTTTGACCTGATACTGCTTGTTACGCCGCTCAATATCGAAAAAGCCTGGTCGCAATTCAGAAAAATGCGGTGTGAAAAAATGCCGGAGCTGTTTTACCGTCCTCTTTCTGTTGATCCTGCTATGCAGAAGAGGGAGTTGTTCGGTATCCACGTCGACAATATCGAGGACCCTACGCTCGCTCTTCTGTTTCGTCAGAAGCGTCAGGAACTCGACCGGCGCCTTTCCATGCTTCTCGATCGTGGTAAACCCGAGTTTCTCTACGGAAGCATGCAGCTGTTCGGCAGTGTTGATGAGCAACTGAAAAGTGATGCGTTGCGAATACTGGAATGTATTTCTCCACACATCCATGATGAGCCGATGAAAGATGTTGCCTCTGCCGGTGACCTTGCGGTACGTGCTGAGGAGATACTTGCCGAATACCGGGCACAACTTCCGAATATCAAATCCTCCGTGCAGGTACGGGATGATGTCGTCGGCTTGATGGTTTCCAAAGGGCATCTCATGATAGGTAAGAACAGCAGAGTCTCAAGGAGCAGGGTAGATGCCCTGATTCATCATGAGGTCAGTACGCATATCCTGACCTATTTAAACGGCCTGGCCCAACCATTTCACCAGCTCTATTCAGGTTTTGCCGGGTATGACGGCCTGCAGGAAGGTCTTGCCGTGCTTTCGGAATATCTTGTCGGGGGTTTCAGCAGGGGCAGACTACGCCTGCTGGCTGGTCGGGTTATCGCTGCCGATCATCTTGCCAGAGGTGCATCTTTCGTGGAAACGTTCAGGATGCTCAACAGGGGGTTTGGTTTTAATCAGCGCACTGCCTTTACCATTACAATTCGTATATATAGAGGCGGGGGATTGACAAAGGACGCCGTATATCTGCGGGGTCTTATCGAGTTGCTGGAATATCTGAAAAAAGGAGGTGAGCTTGAGCCCCTTTTTGTCGGCAAGATTGCCACTGAACATATTCCGCTGATAAGGGAGCTTCAGTATCGCGAGGTACTCAAACCGGCTCCGTTGCTTCCGCTGTATTTTTTACAGAAAGGTTTTACAGGAAAATTAGCGGCATTACAGAAAGGCTTGTCGCCGCTGGATCTTACAGAAAGGAGATAATATGAGAATTGGATTTGTGGTCAATGATGTTTTGACTGAACAGGCAGGTTACACCACCATCCGTCTTGCGATGGCAGCAGTTACTATGGGACACGAAGCATGGATCATGGGCGTCGGGGACCTTGCTTACGATACCGACGAAAAAATCAAGGCTTTTGCCCGATCGGTTGGCGGTAAAAAATACAAGCTCACTGAATCTTTCCTCAAAGAACTTCAGGGGAAGTCAGCAAGAAAAGAGCGTATAACTGTTGACGATCTCGATGTCCTGATGCTGCGCAATGATCCTTCTGCAGATATTGTGACCCGTCCCTGGGCACAGTCGGCAGGCTTTATTTTCGGCAGGATAGCCATGCGTCACGGGGTAATCGTGCTTAACCATCCAAACAGCCTTGCCAACTCTCTGAACAAAATGTATTTCCAGCTTTTTCCCGAAGAGGTCAGGCCGACGACGCTGATAACCATGGATAAGGATGAGGTACGGCAGTTTGCCAGGGAGAACGGTGGAAATATCGTGTTGAAGCCGCTTCAGGGTTCTGGAGGGCAGAATGTGTTTCTTGTCAGAAAAGATGACCTTTCAAATCTCAACCAGATTGTCGAAGCGGTGAGCCGCGACGGGTACGTTATTGCCCAGGAATATCTGCCTGAAGCTATGCAAGGCGACACCCGTATGTTTCTCATGAATGGCCAGCCGTTGAAAAGCAACGGCAGGTACGCGGCTTTTCAGCGTATCAGGCATGGCGATGATATACGAAGCAATATACATGCCGGAGGCAAGATAGCTCACGCTGAAATTACCGATGCTCACTTGCGGATTGCCGAGGTTGTAAGACCAAAAATCGTTCAGGACGGGATGTTCCTTGTAGGTCTCGATATCGTGGGTGACAAGCTGATGGAGATCAACGTGTTTAGTCCCGGAGGACTTGGAAGCGCGCATAAACTGGAGAAGGTCAACTTCTCCCATGTTGTTATCGAGGCGCTCGAACGAAAGGTTGATTATATGAGATATTACAGAAGGAATTTCGACAATGTTGAAATGAATACGTTGTAGCGTTGAAACAAAAAGCCCCCTGTGCCGGAGGGGGCTTGTACGCTGCACTATCCTGCAAGTGCCTCGTTGACTTTTTCCGCCGCGTCACGCAGTCCTTTTGCCGAGATAAGGTTCAGGCCTGATTCGTCCAGCATTGTCTGCGCTGTTTCAGCGTTGGTGCCTTCAAGCCTGACAATAACGGGAAGGTTGAGACCAACTTTTTTGGCAGCTTCAATTATGCCTGCCGCGACACGGTCACAACGCACGATTCCGCCGAAAATGTTAACGAGGATAGCCTTGACATTTTTGTCGCTCATGATGATTTTGAAGCCTTCCGTAACGGTTTCCGGGCTTGCTGTACCGCCTACGTCGAGGAAGTTGGCCGGCTTGCCGCCTGCTAACTGGATCATGTCCATCGTTCCCATTGCCAGGCCTGCACCATTGACCATGCAGCCGACATTGCCGTCGAGACGGACATAGTTGAGGTTTGATTTCGAGGCTTCAACTTCAAACGGGTCCTCTTCGCCGGTATCTCTGAGTTCAAGGTAGTCTTTATGTCGGTAGAGAGCGTTTGAGTCAAAGTTGATTTTCGCATCGAGTGCCAGAACGCGGCCTTCCGCGGTAACTACCAGCGGATTGATTTCCGCCAGAGATGCGTCTATGGAGACATAGGCGTTATAGAGCGCGGTTATGAACTTTACGCCGTTTTTGAATCTCTCACCATCAAGTTCAAGGAAGAATGCTGCCTGTCGAGCCTGGAATCCAAGGAGACCGTGCAGCGGGTCGATCTGGATTTTCAGAATTTTATCCGGCGTCTCTTCGGCAACTTTTTCGATTTCCATGCCGCCTTCCGTAGAAACCATGAGCACGTTATTCGATGTGGCACGATCAAGGGTGATGCCTACGTAAAACTCTTTTTCGATGTTCATTCCCTCTTCAACAAGCAGTCGTCTGACCTCTTTGCCCTCTGGGCCTGTCTGGTGCGTCACCAGGGTCGCGCCGAGAATCTGTCCGGCGATTTCATGGGCTTCTTCCGGAGATTTGGCAAGTTTGACCCCCCCGGCTTTTCCTCTTCCTCCGGCATGTATCTGGGCTTTGACTACGACAACGTTGCTTTCCTGCTCTTCAAAAAGCTGTTCGGCCGCCTGCCTTGCTTCAGCAGGAGAAAAAGCGACGATGCCTTTTGGTACGGAAACCCCGAATTTACGCAGGATATCCTTACCTTGATACTCGTGAATATTCATGGTCTGGCGTGTTAGTTAAAATAGCACAACAAGATGATTGCTCATGAAAGTGGCAAACAAAAAGCTTATAATAGCAAAAATTGCCCGTTAGATAAAATAATGGGCGCCTCTATCTGGTGTCATGAGCGGTTCAGGTGCAAGGCGAACGGAGCGGAGAATCCTCTTTCTATCCGCTCAACGAAGCAATTGAATCGCGGAATACATAGAGGTGTCCTGATGTGTCGTGCATAGAAGGGAAATTAAAACGAACAGATACGGCGAATGAATCTTTCATACTTCATGGAACCGGCCTTTCGCGAGGCGATCAAGGCATATGAGAAAAAAGAGGTGCCTGTTGGCGCGGTGGTGTTTGACGCTAACGGGCATATTATCGGCAGAGGATATAATCAGGTTGAGGAGCTTACGGATGCCACCGCTCATGCCGAAATGATCGCTTTGACCTCGGCGATGGCGACTCTCGGAAGCAAATACCTCAGCGACTGCACGCTTGCCGTCACGCTTGAGCCCTGTCCTATGTGCGCAGGAGCGATTGTCAACGCAAAAGTAGGCCGGGTTGTGTTCGGCGCCTACGACGCGAAAATGGGGGCTTGTGGGACTGTAATGAACATTACTGCGTCACGAGATCTCAATCATCAGCCGGAAGTGTACGGTGGTATCCTCGAACACAAGGCCCAGAGCCTGCTTCAGGAGTTTTTCAGGGGACTACGGAATCAGTAGGCAGTCCTCAGTGGGCAGTAAATCAATCCTCGTCGTGAATCTAGTGACTGATTGTTCAAGAGGCAGGCAATCTTTATTCATCGCTTTTCTCTTCAATTCAATAGTTCAACGACTTGACAAATCGGCAGATGCAAAGGTCCGGTTTCCTGATTAGAAAAATAACAATGCTTTTGTCCCGGTACACAGTATTTTCTCATTAACTGCCAACTGCCAACTGCCAACTGCCAACTGCCAACTG
>JAPHUN010000053.1 GCA_026193435.1 Chlorobium sp. | reverse complement strand
GGTGAAGATAGTTGAAGCCGTGACGAGTGACGAGAATTAAAATAGCTGGTTGGCTCAGTGGCTCAATAGCTAAATAGCCCCTAGATTACAGATCGGGCGAAATATTTTTCGCCCCTACCAGTTACCAGTCATCAGTCAGTCGGCAGTCTCCAGTCATCAGTCATCAGTCTTCCATTATTCAATAGTAAATAGTCATTAGTCATTTTCCCCTCTCATTGCTCAGCACTCAGTACTATCCAGCTATTGAGCTATTGAGCTATTGAGCTATTGAGCTATTCAGCCACATCCCACATTACCTATTCCCTACTACCTATTACCCATTCCCTACGACCTCTTCCCTGCCACCTTAACGAACGGCAACCTGGTAACCTCTCCCCTGTAGCGTTTGTTCCTGACTTCCAGAAAAACGGGAGTTCCGGGCTCCATCACTGTGCGGAGAACATGAGCGGTCCCGATGGGCTTTTGCAGTGTAGGCGACATGGTACCGCTGCAGACGGTCCCGACTTCATTGTCATCACGGTCATACAGCACATATCCCTGCCGGGGAATCGCACGTTCTTCCATGGAAAAACCGACAAGCGTCTTTTCCGGATTACGCGCTGCTTCTACACAGGCCTCCCTGCCGATGAAATCTCCTTTTTCCAGCTTCGTCACCCATCGAAGACGTGTTTCCATCGGGTTGGTTTCTCTCGTTATCTCATGACCGTACAGAGGATAACCCATTTCAAGCCGCAATGTGTCCCGGGCCCCGAGCCCCACAGGCTGAATATCGAAAGCTTCGCCCTCTTTCATAATCGTTTTCCACAGGAGTTCGGCAGATTGGTTCGGAACAGAGATTTCCACGCCTTTTTCGCCGGTATAGCCGGTGCAGGCGACCATGATTTCTGTACCCTCAAAGTCCGTCCTGAGAAAATGAAAAGCCGAGAGTTGCTCACAGACTGAAGAGGCCAATACCCGTTGAAGAATATGCATCGATTCAGGTCCCTGCAAAGCGATAAGCGAGAGGCTCTCCGAGTGATCTTCAATAGCCACTCCTTCAAAATCCTGAATATGCCTGCTGAGCCACTCAAAATCCTTCTGCCGGTTACCTGCGTTGACAACAATAAACCAGGTTTCATGATCTACCCTGTAGACGATAAGATCATCGACAACTCCTCCGTCGGGATAAAGCATCAGTGTGTACTGCGCCTGACCGTTTTTCAGTACAGAAGCATCATTGGTCGTCATATGCTGCAGAAAATCCAGAGCACGGTCGCCCATGACATAGAAGCTCCCCATATGGGATACATCAAAAAGTCCGGCTGAAGATCTGACGCACTGGTGCTCTGCCATAATTCCGGAATACTGGACCGGCATGAGGTAGCCGCAAAAATCGATAATTTTCGCTCCCGCTGCCTGATGCCAGGCATACAAGGCTGTTTTTTTCATATCTCGTACTACTTCTATGTTTGCCTGCGCCTCTGTTGAGCAGTCACTGAACATACCAAAGAATGCAAGGAACAAGGAACGGAGCGCTGAGGCGGAAAGTTGACCCATCGGGTGAGATGTTCGCTGTAAGAAAATTCAGCATAACACCTTATATAGTATAAATGTGACAGCATAAAGCATTTGTTGAAACGATCAACTTAGGTGCAATAAACATAACAATATAGAAATCCGGCAAAAAAAACAGCCACATTCCTGTCTGCCTCACACATTCGTTTTCCTCCCCTCCAAATACTGTCGCTCGACGCCCTGTGCGATCTGCGCTGTGCAACCCCTCAGTCATCGAAGGATTCTGCTTATCGTCTTATATTTTACTCTTGTGCCGGCCCCGCCTCTGCAGCCGTGTATTGCTACGGAACCGGCTGATGATTCGATCAGCCTGATATTCTACTTACCGGGAATGCACAGACGGGCAGTTCGGTTAGTATTGATGAAGCGGTTTTCCATGAATCATTGAGAGCCCATGAAAGATCCGTTAACCTATTACACGATAGCGTTCTTTATCGCCTTCATCAATTCTTTTGCCTGCGGCCAGAGATTGCTTGACAAAAACAGCCTGCTCAGAGAAAAGCTTGTTTCAGTATTTCTCTATTGCCTTATGCTGATCATACTTTTTGCATTTCCAGTGCTCTTCGGCATCAGAACGGTGCTGCTCGCGGGGGGACTTGCTGTCGGGTATCTGCACTTTTTCCATGACAGAAGCATACTGAAACGATAACCGGCGAAAACGTCCGTCATAGCCTGCAGCAATCCGGACAGCCGATCACATGAACTCTATAGTCCTGACAGCCTTGTTATTCCCGGGATTTTCATCTTCAAAATCATCAGGAGTCAGTTGCACCGATATGGTATAACGCCCCGGCACAGTACCGGAAATGATGGAGGATGAAAATGACGAACCGGTCTGCCCCGGTTCGAGTGATGTATTGCGGGAGGTACGCCCGGTATAGAGTTCGTTTCCGTTTGCGTCGCTGACGGAGACATCAAGAGTGTATCGACCGGTGGGGATAATGCCTCTGTTCTGGCAAAAAACATTCAGAACAAATGCTTCTCCGGCTCTGGGAACAAGCGGCTTGACATCTATACCGGAGACAACGATATCTGCCATGACACCTGATCGCTGCCAGTTGTTTTCCCTTGGAATCTCTTCAGGAGGAGGATCGGAGATCCGATAATCGTTCATAAGAAACACCAGTGAAAGCGCCAGCATCATCAACGCAAACAGCATTGTTCTGCGTCGTCGTTTCGAGCCTTGACTTTCAATAAAAAGGATCACGGTATAGACAGAATGATAGCATTGCGTTCAGCCGGCCAACGGGCACAAGGACCGGCATACCTGCACAGCATCGGAAACAGCAACGGTAAGAGCCTTTAATACATTGCCGTCCTGACAATGCATACGGTTATTTATTCCGGATCCTCAGCAGAATCAGAACCCTTTCCCGCGTCCTCCCATTCCACGCCATTGTCGTCAAGCCAGTTACGTGCGGTCGGATCACCCAGAGCCGCCGCTTTTTTCAGATCGGCAAGCTCGCCCTCTCTGTCCCCGATCCTTGAACGGATCAGCGCCCGGTTGATGTAGGCTTCGGCATCTTTAGGATTCAACTCGATAACCTTGTCGAAATCTGCCATCGCTTTATCAAACTCTTCAAAAAAACCGTAAATAAATCCCCGGTTATAGTATGCTTCGACATAGCCTGAGTCGATTTCTATGGCCTTGTTGAAATCAGCAAGAGCCTCCTGGAGCTCGCCCCTGTTGCCGTAGACAAATCCACGATTGAGATATGATTCTGCAAATTCAGGGTCTTTTTCAACAGCTTTGGTAAAGTCTTCCAGCGCTCCTTCATAGTCTTCATTTTTCAGTTTCTCTATTCCGGAAGTGTTAAGATTCTTGGAGTTCGGGCCGCATGCGCTAAAACCAAAGCAGAGTATCAGCAGAAAAAACGGAAAGACTCTTTTGTAATGCATCATAATAATGTTCACCCTGAATTATTGTTGCTGGAAAGCTGCAAGAGCTTTCGACTTTAATGAAAAATATAATCAACTCATAGCAAATACGGGAACCTGTGATCTTGCTCTTATACGGGTAGCTCTAAAAAGTGTCATGAGCAACCAGAGAAACCCTTTCTATCCGCTCAACGACGCAAGTGAATCGCGGAATAAATAAATAGAGGTGCCCATAAGTACTCCGCTATGATGTTGAGTCTCTATCACCTCGTAAGGCAGAAGATTGAACGATCTTCACCGGCTTGCAGAGCTGCTTTTTCTGTCTCGACGCCCTGCCGCATTTCTCGCAGACATACCAGGGCCTGGAAACCACCTTCATACTATGCCGAAGGTTTTTTTCAATCTCTTTACTCCTGAGCTTGCAGAGAGTCTTCATGCGAATCTCCGGACCCGTTCAATGGCCCCTGATCACGGAATTATCAAGTTCGTCAGGATTGTCCCTGCCTGGAGGAAAGTGCCCTTCAAGAATAGCACCGCACCTGCCAATGGCGTCACAGAGTGCCGACACCTGGCTTTTCCCCCTGATTCCCGCAACGATACCATCAGTTATTTCCTGCCAGACAGAAGGATCAACCTTCGCATTTATTCCTTTGTCCCCCAGAACCCAGACACGGTGCTCGAAAAGCGATATGAAGATCAGAATACCGGTATGTTCCCGGGTGTTCCATACCCCTTTTTTATAGAAAGCACCGAAAGCGGCATCTTCAACTTCCTCGCCCATATCCGATGCAGTGACAAAAAGACGTTTCAGAAAAAGGTTCCGTCTGATAATTTCATTGCATAACACAAATGAAGGCAGGAAAAATCCCAAAAAATTCCACATGGATTGCATATCCGTCGCGAGTGAAATCGAGATAGAGAGAAGAAAGCCGGATACAAGCCCACCCAGAATGTTCGCCAGCGGATAGTTGTCGCTTGAAGCAACAACCATGACAACGATTTCTCCTGCAGTTCGTTTCTCCGCGGCACGGACCGCCTCCTCAATCAATACGGTATCCTCATCGGAAATAAATGTGCTGACAGGATCTTTCATGTTTTTTTTCAATTCCGTCTTTGGATTCACCAGCTTCCGGAGGAACCACCGCCACCGAAACCTCCGCCTCCCCCGCTGAAACCACCGCCACCGAAACCGCCTCCGCCGAAGCCGCCGCGGCTGCCTCCATACCATCCCCTCTCTCCGGGAGCTCCGGTAAATATCAAAGGACCGGAACCATGACCTCCTCCACCCCTTGGCACCTGACTGTAAAAATAGATAATCAGTATCAGAATGATAATAACAGGAAGAAGCGATCCTTCGCTCTCTTCTCCGGCAGCTTTTTCCTCCGCGACATACTCACCCTGAACGGCGGCGATCATCATATCGACACCGCGGACAAAGCCTTCGTCAAAACGATTTTGTTGAAACAAAGGAACGATGTCATTATCGACTATTCTGCCCGCGACGAGATCGGTCAGAGAGCCCTCCAATCCGTAGCCTACTTCGATCCTTGCCTTGCGTTCTTTTTTTGCAACCAGTAGCAGGGCTCCGTTATCAATCGATTTCTGACCTATCCCCCACGCTTCAGCGACCCGAATGGAATACTCCTCGAGTGGTTCACCTTCAAGAGAATCGATGGTAAGCACGACGATCTGTGTCGACTCGATCTCTTCGAGGCGGGCCAGCCGGTCATCAATCTCCCGCTCGGCTGACTGAGAGATCATCGAAGCATAGTCGTTAACTCTACCGGTCAGAGCAGGAACTTCAAGAGCATAAAGCGGCAGGGACACAGAAAGCTGCAGCAGGATACACAACCCACTGAAGGCTGCAGCCAGCCATATCCGGTTTTTCAGAATACAGCGCACACCCTCAGAATTCAACCTGCGGGACCTGTTGAGAGCTTGCATCG
>JAPHUN010000113.1 GCA_026193435.1 Chlorobium sp. | reverse complement strand
GGAAGCCAATACTATCGCGTCTAAATCTCAGAACGCAGATATTTCCCAGAGAGTTGTCCTTGTAAAAGAGGAACTTGAAAAAATGCGTGAGCAGCTTCAGAATATTGAATGAGAAGCAGTTGGGTTGTTGAGTCGTTGATGTGTTGAACTGTTGAGTTGTGGAGAGTGCAAGAAGCCAGAATCCAGCAGCCAGCAAGAGGTCAGCTGGCAGGGTGTTGCGTGTGTTATATGTCAGATGGGAGGACATGATCGGAAGTCGGGATCGTCAAGATTTAAGTGAAACGTAGATGACTGACAGGCAGGGGAAATTGGTTGTTTTTTCGGCACCTTCAGGAACCGGTAAATCAACAGTCGCCAGGAAAGTTCTTGAACGCGTCGAGGGGCTCGAATTTTCGGTATCCGCAACCACCCGGTCGAGGCGTGAAGGTGAAGTTGACGGAAAAAATTACTATTATCTTACAAAGAAGGCTTTTGAAGAGCTCATTGACAGCGATGGTTTTATTGAATATGAGTACTTCTTTGGCAACTACTACGGGACACTGCTGGATAAAACAGAAGCTGCTGTTGCTTCCGGAAAGCATATGCTGTTTGATCTGGATGTGAAGGGTGCATTGAACCTGAAAAAGCATTTTCCGGAAAACACGCTATTGCTTTTTCTGAAACCTCCCAGCCTTCAGGAGTTGAAAAAAAGGCTCGATGGCAGGGAGAGCGAGGATGAAGACGCGCTTAATGAACGGTTAAAGAGAGCCGAGTTTGAACTCTCTTTTGCGCACCAGTTTGACCATGAAGTGGTCAATGACAACTTGAGCCGCGCTGTAGATGAAGTAACGGCACTAATCACTGATTTTCTTTCAAAACAATAAATACCGACACCTCTATGTCTGTTACACCAGTTGATCTGAACAAACTGAGAGCCAGTCACGATAATCTTTATGCAACCGTCGTAGCTATTTCAAAAAGAGCAAAAATGATGCATGAGGAGGAACGTGCAGAGCTTGAAGAGAAATTGCTGCCATATAAGGAGATGATCCGTAATCCGGCCAGTGAATCGGAGTCCGATAAGGTATTTCCTGAGCAGGTGGCTATCAGTCTTGAATTCGAGGCTCGGGAGAAAACAGCCCAGAGAGCCATAGATCAGTTTCTTCTCAATACGTACGATTACCTGCTGCAAGATCAGGGCGATGTGAACACAAACCGGGATGAAGAGGAAAATGAAACTGACGGGAATTAATCAGATTACCCTGAGGGTCAACGATGTCAGGGTTGCCGAGGATTTCTATATAGGAGTTCTGGGGCTGAATGTTGAATATAGGGCAGGAGCCAACATATCCTATCTGAGAGTTAACTCGGATATGATTGTTCTTGTCAAAGCTGAAACACCCGGAGTTCCGGAGGCCCGCGATATTCGTGTCGATCATTTCGGTTTCAGGCTCTCGAGTGATACAGAGGTGGATGAGGCGGCTGAGTATCTCGATGCACAGGGAGTTCATCTCATAACAAAACCGGCACAACGCAGGGAAGGCAGAGCTTTTTTTGTTATGGATCCTGACGGGAACCTCATTGAGTTTTACTCGATGAAATCAAGAGAGCTTGATGCATCAAAAAAAGATATTGACAGCAGTTTTCCTGATGAGTTTGCTGCTGACACCAGAAAAAAAATGGCTGAAGGCGGCAGTGCAAAAAAAACAAGGCGTAGCCGGAAGTGAAGTGATAACGATTATCAGTCCGCTTGCGTAAACAGCCCCTTAAGAGATGCTCTCTGTAGAGTTTTTCAGAAGTACCTGTTCCGCTTCCCTGAGTTGTTCCACCGTATTTATTCCTTTGATTTCGTCAGCATTTTCTGTTTTACATGCGCTTACCTTTTCCCCGTTTTCAAAGCATATGGAAAAGACATCGGTAAGGTAATACTCCTGCTGCGCGTTTTTGTCTGAGATTTTGCTCAGGGAGTGGAAAAGAGTGTCCGATCTGAACACATAGACGCCTGAATTGATCTCATGTATCAGGCGTTCTTCAGGAGAAGCATCTTTATGCTCTACTATTCTCGAAACATCGCTGGTGTTTCCGTCACGTATAATTCTGCCGTATCCGGATGGGTCAGTAAGGTCTGCCGTCAGAACTGTTGCAGCTGCGCTTTGATTCCGATGACTTTCAATCAGTTTTCTGAGGGTTGAAAGCGTGACCAGCGGGGCGTCTCCGGAAAGGATAAGTATATCGCCTTTAAAAAAACTCAATGGCTCCTCTGCCTGCATAATCGCATGGCCTGTGCCAAGCTGAGGTTCCTGGAGAGCCCACACAACAGGGAAATGGCTTGTTGCCTTTCTGACTTTATCGGCCTGGTGTCCGACAATCAAAACTGTTTTATCCGGATCGAGAGCAGTTGTT
>JAPHUN010000216.1 GCA_026193435.1 Chlorobium sp. | reverse complement strand
TGCGCAGGTCGGCGTAGGTTCCGCCCTGCGTGATGCCGAAGAGCGCCTGAGAGTGGCCGTAGCATGGTTTGGTCGCCGAGAGATGCTTTTTTGCCCGTTCGGCCCAGCGAACGGTCATATCGCCCGATTCTTTGACATAGTTTTTTTCGGCAGACGAGGGGGGACATTCGTCGAGAGGCATCATGATGTCGCTGCCGATGACCCGCTGGGTTTCTATAACGTTCTCCGGGGTGAATTGCAGCATGGAGCCGTCGAGATGCGACTTGAAACGCACGCCTTCTTCACTGATGGTTCGGAGTTCGGAGAGAGAGTACACCTGATAGCCGCCGCTGTCGGTGAGCAGCGGCTGGTCCCAGTTCATGAACGCATGAATCCCGCCGGCCTTGCCCATGATATCATTTCCCGGTTTGAGATAGAGGTGGTAGGTGTTGGCAAGAATAATATGCACCTGCAGTGCTTTCAGTTCTTCAGGCTCTGTCGATTTTACGCTTGCCCGTGTACCGACAGGCATGAAGACCGGCGTTGGAATATCTCCATGATCGGTAGTGAGAATTCCGCTTCTCGAAGCTGTTCCGGAATCTTTGTGCGTAACGGTAAAATTCATTATATCTGAATGGATGGAGAAAGGCTGTTGATTGTTATAACCTCAACAAGGTAAGCAGCATATTGTAGAGATTTCAGCAATGAAATGAAAATAATTGATGTCCCGATATGAGTAGCAGTGATGAGCAATGCTGGTATGCTGTTTATGTTCGTTCCAGATTTGAAAAGAAGATACATCAGCATTTTGAAGATCGGGAAATAACCAGTTTTCTCCCGCTTATCGACACCTGGAGACAGTGGAGCGACCGGAAGAAAAAGGTCAGCCTGCCTCTTTTCAAGGGCTATGTTTTCGTGAGGATTAACTACAGGAAAGATCATTACACCATTCTCGAAACTGATGGTGTTGTCAAGTTTATCGGCATCAGAAATGTTCCATCGGTTATTCGGGACAGAGATATCGAGTGGATTAAAATTCTTGTCGGTGAACCTGATTCCTTGAGAGACGTGTTACCTGAGATGCCCGCAGGGCAGCGGGTCAAGGTTATCACAGGCCCGTTTGTAGGGCTTGAAGGAGTGATTCGTAAAGAAGGAAGGGATGCCAAACTTGTTGTCTATTTCGACAGCATCATGCAGGGGATCGAAGTGCTCATCAACCCGGAGTATCTCCAGCCGTTAAAATTATCTGACAATTAACCCCTTTACGCTATGAAAGTACTGGTGACTGGCGCTGCCGGATTTATAGGCTATACGGTAAGCCGCAGACTGCTTGAACGAGGCGACGAGGTCGTGGGCATTGATAACCTCAACACCTATTACGATCCGGCGCTGAAAGAGTCCCGCCTTGATCTGCTCAGGGAATATGAAAAATTCCGCTTTGTCAGGCTCGATCTGGCTGATCGTGAGGGGATGGAAGAGCTTTTTGCCGTTGAGAAGTTCAATCGTGTGGTGAACCTTGCAGCGCAGGCAGGAGTTCGCTACTCGATAGAGAACCCGCACTCTTATGTCGAGAGCAACATTACCGGGTTTCTGCATGTTCTCGAGGGTTGCCGGCAGCATCATGTCGAGCATCTTGTCTACGCTTCTTCAAGTTCCGTCTATGGAGCCAACGAGACCATGCCGTTTTCCGTGCATGACAATGTAGATCACCCTCTTTCACTCTACGCGGCCAGCAAGAAGTCAAACGAGTTGATGGCGCACACCTACAGTCATCTCTACAGTATTCCCACCACGGGGCTTCGTTTCTTTACGGTCTACGGCCCCTGGGGCAGGCCTGATATGGCGCTTTTTCTTTTCACAAGAGCTATTCTGGAAGGAAAACCTATCAAGGTGTTCAACTACGGGAAACACCGCAGGGATTTTACCTACATCGATGATATCGTCGAAGGCGTGTTACGGACACTTGATCATATCCCGGTTGGAAATCCGGACTGGTCGGGGCTCAATCCGGATCCTGGCTCAAGCAGGGCCCCATGGCGGGTCTATAACATCGGCAACAGCGAGCCGGTAGAGCTCATGGACTATATCAGCGCGCTGGAAAAATCATTGGGAAAAACCGCCGAGAAAGAATTCCTTCCCCTGCAACCTGGAGATGTGCCGGATACCTATGCCGATGTAGCGCAACTGGTTCAGGATGTGAACTACCAACCGCAAACCCCTGTCGCGGAAGGGATACAAAAATTTGTCGACTGGTATCGGGAATATTATTGTTGTTGAATTGTTGAAATGTTGAGATGTTGATTTGTTCTTTTTTCGTCATTTCCGTGCTTGCCCTGTGAAATAGATGCCCGGATTTCACGGGGCATGACGAGTTTCATCCTTTATCAGCTATCTATATTGCCAACTGCCAACTGCCAACT
>JAPHUN010000279.1 GCA_026193435.1 Chlorobium sp. | reverse complement strand
GCAGAAAAAAACGATCAGCCAGTAAATAGGCAAAAGCAAGAAGATTTTAAAAATGCCATTCTATAGTGCTGAGTGTTTATGAGAATCTCACTCTCACTCTCCCACCGCAACCACCATCTCACCCTGCCGGTGAATGTGAACCATCTGATTTCATCGCTGATCTACAACATCGTTTCGAACAGCTCCAGCGAGTATGCTGAAAGGCTGCATGAACAGGGGTACAGGCTCGACAAGCGTACGTTCAAGCTGTTTACGTTTTCGCCGTTGATACCGGTCGGGCACCGGCGATGGGAAATGAACGGGGACGGGACGATGACGACCGAAGCGCGGAATGTGTCGCTCCTGATTTCATCCGGAAAGGCCGAGTTTGTTGAGCATCTGGTTGTGGGATTGCTGCATCAGCCGTTGGTGCAGATCGGGCGGCAACGGTTCAGGGTGGAGACGGTGAAGAAGCTTGATCCTCCTGAACTCGGCGACGACATGCGTTTTATCATGCTTTCACCGCTGGTCTGTTCGGCGAAGCGCGACGGCGAAAAGTATCCGCAGTATCTGATGCCGGGAGACGAAGGGTTCGAGCGAGTGCTTCTGGAGAACCTGCTGGGCAAGTACGAGGCACTGCACGGGCAGGCCTATGAAGGAAAGCCTGAACTCTATTTCGAGGTCGCAAAAGAATATTTTGAGCGGAAACAGGGGAAGATTACCAAGCTCATCACCCTGAAAGAAGGTTCGCCCGACGAGACGAAGGTTCGGGGTACGCTTGCCCCGTTCCGGCTTTGCGTTCCGAAAGAGTTGATGGAGGTTGGTTATTACTGCGGGTTTGGGGGGTTGAACGCGCAGGGATTTGGTATGGTGAAAGGTTGACTACTCTCGCGACACGTAATAGACTTTTCAGCAGAGCGTGAGGAAAGCCTGTTGTTTGCAATGTTTTTCGAATTGTTATAATATTAGTTTATTATCTACGTTATTACTTCGTTATCCGAAATCATCACATCTAAAAAGACGCTATAATGCCAGCAGGAGAAATTTTCAAGACATTGACAGGTCAGGATACGGAGGCGTTCAATTCTGTCGAGGAAATCAATAAATATGTTGAGGAATGGAGCGGTAAACCCCTTGAGGTCAAGCTGGTGTATGAGGATGTCGTGAGTTGCAGGGGGAGCGTTCTGCCGGTGAAAGACTTCAACCCTGATTCCGCATTTGAAAAGGCATTCGGGGATGATTGAAGAGTCTAACGTTCTTTCCCACCTTGCCCAGGCATTCAACCCCGAACTGAGCGAAACCTCTCATGTCGACAACTTCCAGAAAGCTCGAAATCATCTCATCCGCGCCACGCTTGATCTGAATAAACTGCTTTTGGTAGAACTAAAGACTGCGCTTGATAAAGTTGTGCTCGACGAAAAAAAACGGCTCGGTTTCAATAAAGCGGATCATGATGTTATCAAGGAGTATTCAGAGTTTATCGAAAAAAGCAGAAACGCCAAACGCCATGAAGTCAAACATATAGGCAATGACCCGTTGCAATCCATTGCCATGTATGAAGACGCCTGCCATTCCGGTTTTGCGCTTTACCTGTCCCTTGATCTCTCAAAAGCCGCGAGAGTCAACAAACTGCGCAGGATTATGACCGCCAAAGAATTTCTGTGGGGTCTGGTCGTCGGTCTTATTTCCTCAATCATTGGAGGAGTTATTCTGTATTTTTTTCAATGAATACAGCTTGTTAGCTTGATGGCTGGATGGCGAGGTGGCTTGAGAAGATGGATGCCAGGATCGAGTCTGGCATGACTATGGACAGACGGGATGTTGTAAATAAAATAAACACAAAGACCTTGATAAAGCTTCGTGTGGAGTGCTTCGGTCGATTACTTTCTCCTGAGCACTTTTTTGCAGTTTGACTTTTGCCTACTACCTCCCGGCTCCTGGATTCTTAACCTCGGTGTTTTCTTCAATTTCCCGCACTTTTTCGCATCTTTCCTGAAAGCAGGAATCAACGATGCAGGAACTGATCTCCACGATATCTTCAGTTGAACTGGCGCAGCCCTGGTGGCTCTTGCTGTTGCTGCTGCTGCCGGTGTTCTGGTGGCTGGAGCGGCGGCGTGAGCGCGGGCGGAGGGGAATGATGTTTCCCGGTGTCAGTCGCCTGAAAGCTGAAGGGATGGCGGCGGGCAGATGGGTGCGGCTGCCGCAGTGGCTTATGCGTTCGGCGATTGTTCTGGCGGTTGTGGCAACGGGGCGTCCCCAGATGACACGAGAAGTCACGGAAGCATCGGAGAAAGGGATCGATATCGTGTTTGCACTGGATATTTCAGAGTCGATGCTCGAAGAGGATTTCGACGGAAGCCGACTCGATGCCGCAAAAAAAATCGCGCTTCGCTTTATCCGGGAAAGGCCGCAGGACCGGTTCGGTCTTGTCTTGTTCAGGGGGAAAAGTTTCACGCTCTGTCCGCTGACACTGGATCACAGGCTGCTCGGTATGCTTGTCAGGCAGGTCTCGGTCGATGCGATCAGCGACAAGGGGACGGCAATCGGGTCCGCTATTCTTGTCGGAACCAATCGCCTGAGAGCTTCCGTCTCGAAAGAGAGGGTTCTGCTGCTGCTGACCGACGGAGAGCATAACTCGGGAGAGGTTGGGCCCGTGACTGCGTCCGAAATCGCTCAAAGCGAGGGGATTCGCATCTACGCCATAGGGGTGAGGAATGAAGAAGAGACAGGCACTCCGGAGTCGATGGATGCGGAGAGAGAGGGTGTCGACGAGCAGGTGCTCGGAACGGTGGCTGGAATGACAGGCGGCAGGTATTTCAGGGCTTCAGATGAAAACAGCCTGAAGAATGCGTTTGGCGAAATAGATGCACTCGAACGCAGCCGTCCTGACGGGCCGGTGCGGGAGGTACGCTCAGCGCTTTACTCCTGGCTGCTTCTGCCTGCGCTGGTGTTGCTGTTCGCGGGACTGGCTTTGGGGAATACGAGGTTTCTGAAAATCCCGTCATGATGTCTGTGATCAGAAAGGACTAAGGAAAACTGATTAATGGCGAATCAAAAAAGGCATTTGACCTGAATAATTCACGAGAGTTCGAAAACCCGAATTGTAGAAATATACATTGGGCCGATCATGTACCCGGATTCTCTCTTGAAAACCGGCAAAAAAGCTC
>JAPHUN010000094.1 GCA_026193435.1 Chlorobium sp. | reverse complement strand
TTTCCTGATTGAACAGTTCTGCTGTTATTGTCATTGTGGATGCCGTATTCCATTGTCAGTCTTGAAAACCCTGATGGATAACCTGAAAGTCACTATGAGCCGCAGCTTATGCTAACAGTCCGTCGAAGCAGCGCATACACTCGCTGGTTCAGCTGGTATTCCCGACGGCAGTTCAGGAAACATTTTCACGCTGTAAGGGTTTCAATGCCTCCTGAAACGTCTGCTATGGACCCTGGTTATCCCGTTGTTTTTTATTGTAATCACGCGTACTGGTGGGATGGTTTCTGGTCGCAGCTCTGCACTGAAAAGTATTTCAGACAGAACCTCTATATCATCATTGAATATCAGCAGCTTGTAAAGCATCTTTTTTTTACCCGCCTTGGAGCTTTTTCCATTGATCGCAGCCGTCCGAGAAGCGCTGTTCATACTCTGGACTATGCCGCGAAATGTCTTACGGAGGAAAGCGGAAGACAGAACGCTTTATGGTTGTTTCCACAGGGAAAAATAGAGCATGTCGATACGCGGCCTGTCCGTTTTTTCAATGGGACCGCTACTATCGTCTCACGTGTGCTCCGGCAAACCGGAGGGATATATCTGGTTTCAGTTGTCAGCCGGATTGAATATCTTGAAGAACAGAGGCCCGAACTGTTTCTCTCTTTCAGAGAGCCTGAACGTATAACGTCGGAAGACTATGCCGGCGTGAGGCAGCTCACTGTTCACATGCAGGATACGACAACCCGGCATCTTGAGTGGTTGAAAGAAAAAATAATTTCCCGTGAGACAGATGATTTTCATATCGCTGTGAGGGGTGCCGAGTCAATAAACAGAAAGGTTGAACGCTTGAAAGGTTATTGTACATTGAGAGGGAAGGCCGGAAAGCAGAAACAGTGAGTGTCATGCATTGTTATGGAGAAGCCGTTCGTATAAGGCAATAGAACTGTACTTACAATGGGTCTTTTGGCCCGCTTAAATGATGTACTTTCATGGGTAATGTTATATGCAGTTGTACGTTAGGTGACTATGCAAAGGTTCGTTTACAGCTTTCACGCATGTTGCATCGTGAAATTGAACAGCTTTACGGTGAAGAAAAGGGTGGCAGTGATATATGCGAGATCGAACTGAAATGCTGTCGCAGGGAATTTTTCATAAACGCTACAGGTGAGGCATCGGATATCGGAACGGCGGTTATCGTCGAAGCTGACGGTGGTTTTGATTACGGAATTGTCTATTCGACAGGAGCCATTGCCCGTAAAAAGATGCAGTTAAAGGGCATAGACCAGAGTAAGGATACTCTGGGAAATATTGTGCGCTATGCCGATGAACATGACAAAGCGGAACTGCTTTTGGTGAAGGAGAGAGAACCGGAGATTCGTGATGTCTGTATTGCGAAGGTCAAGGGACATAGACTTGATATGAAACTGGTCGATGTGGAACTTCGTATGGACCAGCAAAAAGTAACGGTTTTTTATACAGCGACACACAGAGTGGATTTCCGTTCTCTTGTAAGGGATCTTGCAAGTGAGTTCAAGGCAAGGATCCAGATGGTGCAGATTACCTCCAGGGAGGAAGCCCGGAGGGCTAACACTTTCGGGGCTTGCGGTTGTGTGTTATGCTGCTCAAGCTGGATACAGAAAATTCATGCCAATCCTTTCGCGGAAAAACAGAACGGATATGAAAATTCCCATGGCGAGAATCACTCCTTTAATGTTATCGGTCAGTGCAATCGTCCCAAGTGCTGTCTCAGCTATTCAAGGAAAGACAAGTGTTCTAAAAAATCCCGGCAGAACAGCTATCCGCCATTGGGCAGTAAAGTGACTACTACCGAGGGAATCGCTATTATCGAAGGCATCGATCCGGCAAAAAAAGAAATTTCTCTTCGTTACCCGACGGACGGCAAAGAGGTCATCATGCCGATAGAGGAGTTTGAGGCATTGTTTGTCAAGAAGTAAACCACGAACGCAAGATCTTTATTCTTTCGCATGACTAAAAATTTTTCAAGAACACTCGTTACTACAGCCTTACCATATGCAAACGGCCCGGTACATCTCGGGCATCTGGCCGGCGTCTACCTGCCGGCTGATATCTATGTCCGTTTCAAGCGAATGCAGGGGGAAAACATCATACACATAGGCGGTTCAGACGAACACGGAGTACCGATAACGATTACGGCTGACAAGGAAGGTATTTCCCCGCAGGATGTTGTTGATCGCTATCATAGCCGGAATATGGACGCTTTCGAGCGTTGCGGTATTTCATTTGATCACTACGGCAGAACAACCTCGCCTGTTCATTCCAGGACAGCACAGGAGTTTTTTTCCGAGATCGAGAGCAAAGATATTTTCGTCAAGAAGAAAGAACGTCAATTTTATGATCCTGAAGCGCGCCGGTATCTTTCAGACCGTTATGTAGTGGGAACCTGCCCGGTTTGCGGCAATCCGGAGGCAAACGGAGATCAGTGCGAACAATGCGGCACGCATCTGAGCCCGCGGGAACTGATCAATCCGAAAAGCAAGCTTTCAGACCGTACACCGGAACTCCGCGAGACGTTGCACTGGTATTTTCCACTGGGAAGATTTCAGGATCAGCTCAAGAACTTTGTTGATTCCCATGACGATGACTGGCGTGCAAACGTTCTTAACTACACTAGGACCTGGCTTAATCAGGGACTGAAAGACAGGGCGATTACAAGAGATCTTCACTGGGGGATTCCCGTACCTCTTGATACCGACGAAGCGCAGGGCAAGGTGCTTTATGTCTGGTTTGATGCTGTTCTTGGTTACATATCGTTTACCCGGGAGTGGGCCGAGAAAGAAGGGAACCCGGAATTATGGCGGGACTACTGGCAGAGCCCTGAGTGCCGAATCATCAATTTTATCGGTAAGGATAACGTTGTTTTCCATACCCTCATGTTTCCCGCTATTCTCATGGCATGGAATGAAGACAGAGAGAGCGGGGAGTACTCTCTTGCAGATAATGTTCCGGCATCGGAGTTCATGAATTTCGAGGGAAGGAAATTTTCGAAGTCCAGGAATTATGCGGTCTACCTTGGGGAATTTCTCGACAGGTTTCCTGCCGATACGTTGCGGTATTCCATTGCGATGAATTATCCTGAAAACAAGGACAGTGATTTCAGCTGGTCTGATTTTCAGAACAGGACAAACGGCGAACTTGCCGATACGCTGGGTAATTTCATTAAGCGTTCTCTTGATTTTACCAATGCAAAATTTGATGGTGAACTGCCATATGCGTGTACCCATGAGGACTGGGACACACTTGGTATCGACTGGACAGACTCTTTTGAGAAGCTCGATCAGGCCTATGAGCAGTTTCATTTCAGGGAAGCGGCTTCTCTGACTATGCAGATAGCCCGTTTGGCAAACCGTTTTCTGACGGAATCCGAGCCGTGGAAAGTCATGAAAACCGACAGGGAGGCGGCCGGAAAAACCATGGCTCTCTCGCTTAATCTTTGCTACACGCTCGCGTTGGCATGGTATCCGGTTATCCCTCATACGTCGAACAGGATATATGCTTTGCTGGGATTTGATCAATCTCTCGATGATGCTGTGAAAAAAGGTGATGTCACCTGGCATATGGCGAGATCACCGCAGTTGCAAAAAGGTCATAAGCTGCACAAGAAGTCCGAAATCCTGTTTACAAAGATCGAAGACGGGGACATAGCTCCGGAACTTGAAAAGATTGAACGTCTGCTTGAGGAGGTAAGGATTCAGGAAAAGGGTGAGTCGAAAGAGGAGGTGAAATTCAAGCCTGAAATCAGTTTCGACGACTTTCAGAAGGTTGATCTTCGGGTTGGAACGGTTATCGGTTGTGAGAAGGTGAAAAAAGCGGACAAACTCCTCAAGCTGCTTGTGAAGGTGGGCTCTGAAAACCGCCAGGTGCTTGCAGGTATCGCTCAATCCTGTTCTCCGGAGTCGATCATGGGAAAAAATGTAATCCTTGTCGCAAATCTTGCTGAAAGAAAGATCAGGGGTGAGGTTTCACAGGGAATGATTCTGGCCGTTGAAGGATCTGATGGTGCTCTCCATCTTGCAGATGTTGAGGGAACAGGAGTAAATGGGAAAAGTGTTCAATAAAGTTTGTATGAGAAAGAATATTCCTTATATAAAAGTACTATAACATCGTGGGGTGGAGCAATTGGTAGCTCGTCGGGCTCATAACCCGAA
>JAPHUN010000048.1 GCA_026193435.1 Chlorobium sp. | reverse complement strand
ACTGCAGGTCGGGATTTTTTTTGCTTAACAAGACGACGAGACCGCGATAGTACAGGGCATTGTAACGGTTTACTACGGACGTAGAGAGCGGTATGGATCAGGGTTTATCAAAATTAGTGGGCTTTTCGGCACTTGTTGTGCGTGAAATTGGTTATTTTCAGTTGCGTATCGTGCTCTGGATGCGGTTGCTGTATCTGATGAGATCGGAAAAGGTTTCCGTTAATGGTATGCAGGATCGTTTTTCTCCCATGCAATGTAATCTGAAAGGTTAAGGACAAATTCAAAAAATGACTCTCTTACTAGTATATTTTTTTCTTGCTTTAGGCGTTTCTTTCATGTGTTCAATATTAGAGTCGGTTTTGCTATCTACTAATATGTCATATGTTTCGATTCTTGAGAAAGAAAAACCCAAAGTCGGCGCTCTTTTAAAACATCACAAGATTAATCTGAATAAATCAATTGCGTCTATTTTAATTCTTAACACAATCGCTAATACACTGGGAGCTGCGGGAGTGGGCGCGCAAGCTGCACATATATATGGTTCTGAGATAGTCGTCTATGTTTCTGTTGTTCTTACGTTCGGTATTCTGTTTTTTTCTGAGATAATACCGAAAACAATCGGCGCGCTCTACTGGAAAGAACTCTCAACGATAACCGCCTACGCGATACAAGTGTTTATCTGGATTACCTATCCGTTAATATACCTTACCTTGTTTGTGACTGATAAAATGTCGAAAAGCAAGAGAAATGTAAGCAGGATGAGCAGGGCAGAGCTGCTTGCATCGGCATTATTAGGGGAACATGAGGGCGTTATCGATGAAAAAGAGTCGGATGTTATCGAGAATGTCCTGAGACTTGACGAAATCAAGGTCAAGGATATATTGACTCCGCGCAGTGTTGTTTTTGCGGTGGAAGAGAACCGGAGCATAAAGGATATCGTGTCAAACGATAGTGAAATATTTAATTTCTCACGAGTACCTTTATATAAGGAAAACATGGACACTATTGTGGGAATAGCGTTAACCAAGCAGATATTTGAGCAGGCCCTGAAGGATGATAGTGTATCGATTAAAGAGATAAGTAATACAATATTTCATGTCAATGAAAATGTTCCCGTATCAAAAGCGCTGGATCTTTTTGTCAAGAAAAAAGAGCATATGTTTTTAGTTGTTGATAATTATGACCAGACAGAAGGTATAGTTACTCTGGAAGATTGTATCGAGACACTGTTAGGTATTGAAATTATGGATGAAAGTGATGATGTCGAAGATATGCGTGAGTGGGCAAAACTCAAGATGAAGATAAAGCGGAAGCAAAAGCAACAAGAATAGTTTTTATCGAAAGAGATCAGAACTTTTCACAGCTTCTGCAACGGAAACGGGTACCATGGTCTCCCAGCTCGAATCACCTGCCTCGATTTTTTCGACAACCTTTCTCGACCAGATGTTTGCCACATTCGGATTGAAGTCTTTGATGTCCTGAATGAAGTTGTTGTTCTTGAAGTACTCCATAAGCGGCTTGACACGTGCTGAGAGACTCACCGAGTCAGAGGCAAGCAGCATGTTGCCGTTATCGGCTTTCTCGGGATAAACATAGAGCTTGGTGTTTTTGCCGAACATGGTTCCAAAAGCTTCCAGAAACCCTCCGTCCAGGTCCTTGTAGTTTTCTTCATCGAAAATATCCTGCAGGTTATGGACCCTGACCATGAAGGCCACACGGCGGCGGCAGATGCCGGAAAGGTAGTGGCTCAGTGTATGAAAATGCTGAAAATTTGAAATCAGTACCGGCTGATTAATAGAGGTGAGCATGTCGATACGGGCGAGAAAGTCGGTGCTGTTAATGGCTCCCCGTTCAATCAGGCGGTTCATGGAGATCTCTGCAAGTGTCATGACCTGCTTCCGTTCATCCTCAGGAAGATTGTTTCTGAGCTGTTCCACGCCTTTTTGAAGCATTTCAACATTTAAAAGGGTCGGTGGACGAAAACTGCCTCGCAATACGACAATATTTTTTTTATACAGTTCTTCAGTGGGTTGGACGACATTACCTTCGGCATTGAACATAATACCATCGGTGAAGCCTTTGCTGACCAGCTCAAGGCTGAGCAGGCGGTCATCCATATGTTCAAAAGCCGGGCCGTTGACCTTGATGGCGTCAATCTGTATGCGCTCGTTTGTAAGTCTGTCCATTAAAGAGCGAACAAAGTTTTCTATACTGTCGTACGCAAAATAACAGCTGTGGATCAGGTTGACCCCGAACGTTCCGATAGCTTCCTGCTGGAAAAGGTTTTGATTATCCAGAAGCTTGATGTGAACGATAACCTGGCTCGGTTCGGCGCCCGGATTTTGCTGAAATTTAATTCCTGTCCATCCGTGGTAATTACCCGCTCCCCGATATCCCTTGGCGGTAACGGTGTTCGCATAGGTGAAGAAGCGTGACGTTTCTCCCCGTGCCATGTCGAGCCGTTGCATCAGCGTCGAACATTCGGTTTTCAGCATGCTGATCAGCCGCTCTTCGCTGACATAGCGCCCGGTCTCTCCGTACATAGCGTCGGACATGGCCATATCATAAGCCGACATGGTTCTTGCAATGGTTCCGGCAGCTCCTCCTGCCTGGAAAAAATGGCGTGCGACTTCCTGACCGGCTCCGATTTCCGCAAAACTTCCGTAGATGGTTTCATCGAGATTTATCTGCAGTGCTTTCTGGCGCGGTGATAATACTTTATGGGGTGACATGTCTGTTTTCTCGGTTTTCTGTAATCTGGATCCTGCCATTGTCAATCGTTGCTATTTTTCACAACAGAGGCGAAAACATTTTGAGGATAATACAGTAAATGTCCGTTTCAGACAAAAAATGGATGCATGAATTTTTTTCGGATGTGACAGATGCGGTTTCGGGGGATCTCGATCTTCCGGTCTCTTGCTGCCGCCTCATAGTTTTCTGTTTGGCTCTGAAGTGGGCTGAAAAACAGACTGCAATTGTATCCCTGCCTTAATATTTAAGGCGTCCGGACTGTTAGTTATAAATAATACATCTCTTTCTTATCTTTCATTAAGATGTTCTTTGCGATATTCTGTAACAATCGTTACTTTTGCTACATGCTCTCTCAGGAAGTTATGCCAACATGTTGGAACACGGGGTTTTGTTCCGATAATCAGGAGGTCTTCATGGATAAACAACCAACTTATGCAGAGATTTTCAAGTCCCGCGGAGTAAGCCGCCGCGACTTTCTGAAATTCTGCGGTCTTACCTCGGTGACTCTCGGTCTGGCGCCTTCGATGCTCCCGAAGATAGTGCATGCTATGGAAACAAATCCAAGGACGCCGGTTATCTGGCTTCATGGACTTGAATGTACCTGCTGTACTGAATCATTTATCAGGTCCTCCCATCCAATCATGGCAGATATGATTCTGAACATGATCTCTCTCGATTACGATGAAACCTTGAGTGCCGCAGCCGGCCATCAGCTTGAAGAGGTGCGCAGAAAGATCATGAAAGACTATAAGGGCCAGTACATCCTTGCCTGTGAGGGAAACGTTCCGACAAAGGACGACGGAGTGTATTGCCTTATCGGAGGAGATTCCTATCAGAATATTGTAAAGGAAACTGCTGCCGATGCTGCTGCGGTTATTGCATGGGGCGCTTGTGCGTCTTTCGGGTGCGTTCAGAACGCCGATCCCAACCCTACGGGCGCGGCGCCGATTTCGGAAATTATCACAGATAAGCCTCTTGTCAATGTCCCGGGCTGTCCTCCTATTGCCGAGGTCATGAGTGGCGTTATAACACACTACCACACATTCGGGAAGCTTCCGGAGCTCGATCGGATGAAGCGGCCCAAGGCATTCTATGGCACCAGAATTCATGACAAGTGTTATCGCAGGGCCTTTTATGACGCAGGAATGTTTGTCAGGGACTTCGATGATGAAGCGACAAGAAAGGGGTGGTGTCTCTATAAAATGGGTTGTAAAGGCCCGACAACCTACAATTCCTGTTCAAAAATTGAGTGGAATGAAGGCGTCAGTTTCCCGATCGGCTCCGGGCACCCCTGTATCGGCTGCGCAGCACCCGGATACTGGGATGACGGGCCGTTCTATACCAGGCTTGCAGATGTATCGTTCCTCGGTACCGATATGAATGCTGACAAAATCGGAGTTATAGCCGTGGGCGCTGCTGCAGCTGGTGCTGCCGCTCATGCTGCGGTTACTGCTGTCAAAAAGAATAAAGCAGGTGACGAAATCGATCAGGTTGATGAAGGATAAGAGGAGATCGTGGAAGTAGAGAGATGCCCATAAGTAACCGGAGAAAATCACAATGGCTAAAAAAATAGTTGTAGATCCGATTCCCAGAATCGAGGGACATTTACGGATAGAAGCAAAACTCGGCGAAAACAACGTTATTGAAGATGCTTTCAGTAGCGGCACTATGTGGCGCGGTATTGAAATTATTCTCAAGGGGAGGGATCCACGTGATGCCTGGGCATTTGCAGAGCGTATCTGTGGTGTCTGTACCACTGTTCATGCGCTTGCATCGGTCAGGTGTGTAGAGGACGCTCTGGGTATAGAAATACCCCAGAACGCAAGGATCATCAGAAACCTTATGAACGCTACCCAGCAGACTCAGGATCATCTGGTGCATTTCTATCATCTCCATGCTCTGGACTGGGTGGATGTCGTGAGCGCTCTCAAGGCTGACCCGAAAGCAGCTTCACGAATTGCACAGAGCCTCTCCTCCTGGCCCAAATCATCACCGGGTTATTTCAAGGACCTGCAACAGAAACTTGTGGGTTTTGTGGAAAGCGGACAGCTTGGCATTTTTGCCAACGGGTACTGGGGACATCCCGCCTACAAACTGCCGCCTGAAGTCAATCTCATCGCGGTAGCTCATTATCTCGAGGCGCTTGATTTTCAGAAAGAAATCGTCAAGATTCATACTGTGTTCGGAGGAAAGAACCCTCATCCTAATTATCTGGTCGGCGGTATGGCCTGTGCGCTCGATCCGGATAGGGACACAGCGATCAATATCGAGACCCTCAGTATGGTGAAGAAAATCATCGAGGATACCCAGACCTTTATAGAGCAGGTGTATATTCCGGATCTGATCGCTATTGCCGGTTTTTACAAGGATTGGGGATACGGGGGCGGACTTGGCAACTATCTCTGTTACGGAGATTTTCCTGAAAAAAGTATCGATGACGCAGCTTCGCTGCTCTGGCCGAGAGGAGCAATTCTCAACAAGGATCTTTCGACAATTCATGATGTCGATCCCCGGGATCTCAGTCAGGTAACCGAAGAGGTCAGTCACAGCTGGTATACCTACAGCAATGGTGATGAAAAAGGACTGCATCCCTGGGAGGGCGAAACAAAACCTGAATATACCGGGCCGAAACCTCCGTTCGAGTATCTCGATACGGAGAAGAAATACAGCTGGCTGAAAACACCTCGCTGGAAGAATAATCCTATGGAGGTCGGCCCGCTGGCAAGGGTTCTGCTTGCTTACGCGAAGGGTGACCCGATGATCACGGATACCGTCAATATGGTGCTTGGCAAGCTTGAGGTTGGTGCAGAGGCGCTATTTTCAACCCTGGGGAGAACTGCAGCCCGGGGTATAGAGTGCCTGCAGACCGCAGGTTTTATGATGCATTATTATGATCAGCTTATTGACAATATCAAGACCGGCGATTTACGTACGGCAAACACAGAACTGTGGGATCCTTCCCGATGGCCGAAAGAAGCCAAGGGATTTGGCTATACTGAGGCTCCGCGCGGCGCGCTTGGTCACTGGATTCATATCAGGGACGGCAAGATAGAGGACTACCAGATTGTTGTTCCTTCAACATGGAACGCTTCGCCCCGTGATGCAAATGGTGCAGTCGGTGCCTACGAATCGGCGCTCAAAGGTACTCCCATGGCGGATCCTGAACAGCCGCTCGAAATACTCAGAACCATTCATTCTTTTGATCCTTGTCTTGCCTGCGCTTCTCATGTTTTTGACATGAACGGCAACGAGATAACAAAGGTCACCATCGTTTAAACGGAGGTAATCATGGGCAGAATTATCGAGGAAATCTATGTATGGAAGCTGCCGGTCAGGATGTATCACTGGATCAATGCCATCTGTATCGCCGTATTGCTTCTTTCCGGCTTTTTCATCGCCGCACCCTACCTGAACCCGCCTATCGGCGAAGCAGTATGGTTCAAGCAGATGTCTGTCTTTCGTTTTCTGCATTTTGGAACGGCGTTTATCTTTATCGCTAACTATCTTTTCCGTCTGTACTGGGCGCTGTTCGGGCATGACAAATACGCCCGGTTTGCCGGTTTCAAGCCATGGTCGCCAAAATGGTGGGGCAAACCTTTCAGAGAGCAGATGTCCTCGTATCTTTTCCTGCGAAAGGACGAGCCAAGCTATATCGGGCATAATCCGGTTGCAGCGATGTCCTATTTTATTTTCATCTTCATCGGTTCGCTCTTCATGATTGTTACCGGCTTCGCGATGTATGGCGAGAACAACCCTGGGGGTTTTGCGGATACCTGGTTCGGATGGCTTATTCCTCTCTTCGGCAGCAGCTACAATCTGCATATCGTTCATCACAGCGTGGCATGGATTTT
>JAPHUN010000235.1 GCA_026193435.1 Chlorobium sp. | reverse complement strand
ATTTAGCTATTGAGCCACTGAGCCAACCAGCTATTTTAATTCTCGTCACTCGTCACGGCTTCAACTATCTTCACCGTAGAACTAAGAACTAAGAACTAAGAACTAAGAACTAAGAACTAAGAACTAACAACATCGACATGCAGAACAAGAGAGGGTAATGAACAGGGATACGATAAAGAAAGAGATAGCGGGTGTGGCGCTGGGTATTGTGGCCTTTTTTTATATAGGGGCACTGCTGTTCTATCATGCTGATGACGCGGCGGTTCTTGAATCGTTGCAATGGTACGAGTTTTTCGGACGCAATGCCATGGAGGCTGCTGCCGGACTGCACAACCTTTTCGGCATTTTCGGCGCACGTCTTTCTGAATTGTTTATCAGATCCTTCCTTGGTTATGTGTCGATCATACCCGGATTCGCGGCGATCTACTGGAGCTGGTCGTTGTTGTTGGGGAGAAGCCTCAAGCTGCCATTGCTTTTTACGCTCTATGCCGTCCTTATCGCTCTCGATATTGCAACCATGTTCGGTTTGACGACAGCGCCTTTCGGCGATATCATGGCAGGAGCGGTCGGACGGATGCTCGCGGCGTTTTTTTCTACCGTTATCGGGTATACCGGGGCATGGATTCTGCTCGCCGTACTTGGTGTGGCCGCATCTCTTTTCGCTCTCAGGGTTTTTGTTGAAAATCCCCTTGAGAAACTGCGCTCCGTGGGCACCGCCGCAAAAACTCTCTTTGCAGGACTTGTTAAACGCAAGCCTGCCGCGCCGCTTTCTGAAGGCCCTGCTGATAGTGACGTTCCTGAGGAGGAGCCTCAGCAGCATACCGTCCCGGAAGAGATGACGCATCAGCCTGTTGTATCTGCTGAAGAGGTGAAAGCAGAAGAGCCGGATACACAGGAACCGCAGATTTCCATTCGAGAGGGCGTGCATGAAAAAGAGGCAGACCTCGACAAACGAAAGCTCAAGGTAAAAACAAAAGACCGGGTGGTCTATCGTTTTCCTTCTGTTGATATTCTTCGGCATGCCCGGGATGAGGACGACTATATTGACGAAGCGCTTCTCGAGGAGAGCAAGAAGCGATTGCTTGAAAAACTCGGTATATACAAAATCGAGGTGGTGCGAATATCCGCAACCGTCGGGCCGAGGGTAACGCTCTTTGAACTTGAACTGGCTCCTGATGTCAAGGTGAGCCGGGTGACAGCTCTGGAAAACGATCTTGCGATGGCCATGGCGGCAAGAGGAATCCGCATTATCGCGCCCATTCCCGGAAAAAACGCGGTAGGAGTGGAAATTCCTCACGGCAAGCCAAGGACCGTCTGGATGCGTTCCGTTCTGCAGGTTGAAAAATTCAAAAACAACCGGATGGCGCTTCCGGTTGTGCTCGGTAAAACCATCTCGAACGAGGTCTGTCTCGATGACCTGTCAAGTATGCCGCACCTCCTGATTGCCGGAGCGACCGGTGCGGGAAAGTCGGTCGGAATCAATGTCATGCTGACCAGTCTCCTCTATGCGTGCAGCCCCGACAAGGTCAAGTTTGTTCTGATTGATCCGAAACGGGTTGAACTGTTGCATTATCAGAATCTTAAAAATCATTTTCTCGTCAAGTTTCATGGACTTGACGAGCAGATTATAACCGATCCGGTAAAGGCGATATACGCATTGCGGTCGGTCGTGAAAGAGATGGAAATGCGTTACGAACTGCTCGAAAAAGCCGGAGTGCGCAATATTGCCGATTTAAACCGTAAACTTCCCGATGAAGCCCTGCCCTATCTTGTCGTGGTCGTCGACGAACTTGCAGATCTCATGATGACCGCCGGAAAGGATGTCGAGGAACCGATAACCAGGATCGCCCAGCTCGCCAGGGCGGTAGGTATCCATCTTATCGTGGCGACACAACGTCCTTCCGTTGACGTCATTACCGGAATTATCAAGGCGAATTTTCCCGCAAGGATCGCTTTTCAGGTTGCCAGCAAGGTTGATTCACGTACCATTCTTGACGGGTCTGGTGCCGAGCAGCTGCTTGGGAATGGCGATATGCTCTATCAGTCGGCATCACAGCCTAAATCTGAACGCATTCAGTGTCCCTACATTTCTGCTTCCGAGGTGGAGTCGATCACCTCGTTTATCGGCAGTCAGACAGGATTGAAAAATTTCTATCACCTTCCCCAGCCTGATGTCAGAGAAAAAGGAGGCGCTTATCAGAACGGTATCGCTCAGGACACAGACGGAAGGGACAGCATGTTTGAAGAAGCCGCGCATCTCGTTGTCATGCACCAGCAGGGAAGTGTTTCGCTGCTTCAGCGCCGCCTCAAGCTTGGATTCAGCAGAGCGGCACGGATTATGGACCAGCTGGAAAGTAGCGGTATCGTGGGCGCTGCTGATGGAAGTAAGGCCCGTGAAGTGCTTGTTGACAATCACGACGCGCTCGAACTCCTGTTGAGAAACCTTGACTAAAACAGAAAACCATTTTGTTTTTTGTTCGTGAGATTTGATATTAGGTCATGCGGGAGTATCCCCGCGTGGATTTTTTTGTACCCAAACAACAAAGAATATGAATACCACCAAAGATTATCTGCCTGATACCGATCCGCTGTACGACCGCGTTATCAAAGCTCTTGAAGAGGTTCGCCCCTACCTGCAGGCTGACGGCGGTGATTGCCAGCTTGTCGGCATCACCAAAGACATGCTTGTCGATGTCAAGCTGCTTGGAGCTTGCGGATCATGTCCGATGAGCACACTGACACTTCGTGCCGGTGTTGAACAGGCGATCAAAAAAGCTGTTCCGGAAATAGCGAGGGTTGAGGCGGTCTGAGGAGATTGTAGAAGGCTTGAAACAGAAATCCCGGTGTTAACACCGGGGTTTCTGTTTTCTCCACAGCAATCACTCTTCGGTGTGGTGGGAACAGCAGTTAGCGTTAGAGGCTGTCGCATTGCGAATGGAAATCTGTCTGGCGACTTCGCTTGCCGCCCTGGTGATGCACTCTGCGGCCTCACTTTCCGGAAATTCCACGACGAAAGGTTTTCCGCTGTCACCTCCCTCCCGGACCATCCCGCCGATCGGAATGCTGCCGAGCAGGGTTATTCCCTGTGCCTTCGCGAATTTTTCTCCTCCGCCCTTACCGAAAATATAGTCCTTTGTGCCGTCCGGCAGCAGGTAATAACTCATGTTCTCGATGAGACCGAGAAGCGGAATATTGACTTTTCTGAACATGGTCACCGCTTTTGCCACATCGCTCAGAGCGACATTCTGGGGAGTCGTGACAATCACCGCGCCGCAGACGGGAAGCATTTGAGCAAGAGTCAGCTGAATATCCCCGGTGCCCGGCGGGAGATCAAAAATGAGATAGTCCAGATCACCCCAGGCAACTTCCGTGATTAACTGTTTCATCGCGGATGATGCCATAGGGCCTCTCCACAGCACAGGGTTATCACTTTCAATGAGAAAACCGATTGACATGAGTTTTACGCCGTACTTTTCAAGAGGTATGAGTGATTTGTCCCTGACCTCGGGGCGTTTGTTGACAAGACCGAACATGGTCGGTATACTCGGCCCGTAGAGGTCGGCGTCGATCAGTCCGACTTTTGCTCCTGACCGGGCAAGGCTGACAGCAAGATTGACCGCGATAGTCGATTTACCCACGCCGCCTTTGCCCGATCCCACTGCAATGATGTTTTTGACATTCGGAAGCGGGTTGGATTTTTCGCCGTGTCCTGAGCAGCTCCCGCCTGATGTGACTTTCGAGGTCAGATTAACGGTTATCTCGCCCGCTTCAGGCAGGTGTTCACGGATGGCTGCCGTACAGGCATTTCTGATATGGTCTTTCATCGGACATGCGGGAGTTGTCAGTTCGACACTGAACGAAACGGAATTATCCGTTCCGACTTCTATGTCTTTGATCATGTTCAGCGAAACAAGATCTTTTTTCAGGTCCGGCTCCATGACGTTTTCAAGCGCTTCGAGTATCTGTGTACCGGTTATTGCTGTCATCGTGTTAGGGTGTTAAGATGTTCTGAAAAGAGTGTGACTGTTAATAGTGCAGATGCTCCGGCAGGCTATTTCTTTCTATATCTGAACGATACGGGAACTCCGGTGAAATCAAAGGTCTGTCTGAGGCGTTTTTCGAGAAATCGTTTGTAATTGCTCTGAATAAGGTCAGTGTTGTTGCAGAAAAATGCAAATACAGGGTAGTGCGCCCCGATCTGCGTCACATATTTTATTTTGAGCTCCCTGCCTGATTTCGTGGAGGGGGTGAGTTCCGAGAGCACCTGCTGCAGGAACCGGTTGAGTTCGCTGGTGCTGATTTTTTTCTGACGGTTTTGGCCTGTTTCAAGAGCTGTATCAATAGCTCTGTACAGGTTCTTTTTCGTCAGTGCGGAAATGAAGAGAACAGGAATCCATGAAAGATTGCCGATCTGGTCGTATATCCTGTCGCTGTACTGTTTGCTCGTATTTGTTTCTTTTTCGATAAGATCCCATTTGTTGACAAGAATCACGATGCCTTTTCTCTTTTCAGTCGCCATCTGAATGATTTTAATATCCTGCTTTTCCAGACCCTGTTCCGCATCGATCAGAAGAAGCGCAACGTCGCAACGTTCTATGGACTTGTCAGTGCGCACGGAGCTGTAGAACTCGATCCCCCTGTCGATTTTGGTTCTTTTACGCAATCCGGCGGTATCGATCAGTAACACTTCTTTTCCGTTGCGCTTCAAACGGCTGTCTATAGCGTCTCTGGTCGTTCCGGGTATGTCTGAAACGATATGGCGGTTGGTTCCCAGGAGGGCATTGACGAAGCTCGATTTTCCGACATTCGGGCGTCCGATGATTGCGAGTTTGATTGCTGTATCCTCTTCTTCGGTTGTTTCATCAGGGAAAGACGCGACAACTTCATCAAGAAGGTCGGCTACCCCGTTACCTTCACGAGCGGAAATAAACCAGGGTTCAGTCAGGCCTGTACGACGAAACTCCTCACCTTCAAAAGCAAGCTGCCGTGTCTCCACCTTGTTTACCACCAGATAGACAGGTTTGTCCCGAAAATTTTTTTTCAGCATTCTGCTCATGTCAAGATCGAGGTAGGTCAGTCCGGAGCGAACGTCTACCATGAAAAGGATGACATCAGCTTCCGCTATGGCAGCAAGAGTCTGCTCCATCATAGCCCGGTTGAGGCTGTCCTTGTCATGGCAGTATCCTCCGGTATCCATGACCATGAATTTCCTCCCCTGCCATTCGGCAGAGGCGATATGGCGATCCCTGGTCACGCCGGGTGTGCTGTCCGTGATAGCGCTTTTACTGCGGGATATGCGGTTGAACAGCGTTGATTTTCCGACATTCGGCCGGCCGACAAGAGCCACAAGAGGTTTCATGGTGTACAATGGAAAAGTCAAAATTCAAAAGTGAAAAGTCAAAAACTGCCGAACAGGGAACAGCTGAATGGTTTTCGCAAGGCCCCCGGAGATATCCCGATAGCGGATACCTGATTTAGGAAGGTATAATTGTTTGTAGAATTATTTGAAATAAATTACATTGCCAGACATAATTTTTTGGAAATGTACTCTATAAAAAACGTACGAGGATGAGTAAGACGATAAGTTTCAAGACATATTCGGCAAAACCAGGTGAAGTAGAACGAAAATGGTATGTCGTTGACGCAGAAGGCAAAGTGCTGGGCCGTCTTGCCAGTGAAATCGCGACGATTCTGCGCGGAAAACACAAACCGCAGTTCACACCCCATGTCGATACGGGTGATTTCGTTATTGTGACAAACGCCGGTAAAATCGGTTTGAGCGGCAAGAAGCTGGATCAGAAGACCTATTTCTCCCATTCAAATTATCCCGGCGGCGTGAAAATAGACAACCTCAAGGACATGCTCCGGAAAAAACCTGAAAAGGTTATCGAGAAAGCTGTATGGGGTATGTTGCCGCACAATAATCTCGGAAGAGCGCTTTTCAAGAAACTCAAGGTCTACGCAGGTCCGGAGCATCCGCATGTGTCTCAGAGTCCTGTTGAAATGAAGGTTAACCAATAAAATATATAATGGCGATGAAAGAGACTGTCAATGCGGTTGGCCGCAGAAAAACCTCGGTTGCAAGGGCTTTTCTTGTGCCGGGCAAGGGTTCGGTTACGGTCAACAAGCTGCCGGTAGAGGATTACTTTAAAGACGAGTACAGAAGGAATGAGGCGCTCAAGCCCCTTATACTTTCAGGAAAACAGGATGAGTTCACCGTCAAACTCAATGTTCGCGGCGGCGGCATGAGCGGTCAGGCAGGTGCGGTAAGTCTTGCTATTGCGAGAGCTCTCGTTGAGATTGACGAGGAAAACCGTCTCCT
>JAPHUN010000257.1 GCA_026193435.1 Chlorobium sp. | reverse complement strand
GTTCGGTATCGGCCAGTTGATGTTCTGAAAAGCCTTACTGCCGAAAGGCATTTTCATCGGCATCGCCGGATTACTGTGAGGGGAAACTTTCGCGTCAATCTTTTTATTCAGCAGTGGAAGGCCGTAGAACGTAAAGAAAATCACCACTTCCATATCCATGGCCGCTGCAGCGGAACCGAGAATAAAGGGAGGGTAAGCCCAGTCAAGCGTTCCTCTCGATGCGATCAGTGCAACTTTTTTCGGTGATTCCGACATATCAGTTATGGTATACAGTGTTAGAAAAACTATCAGGGGCACTCTCTGCTATCGACAAAAGCGCTGAACACAGTTCGTCAATGCCCTGAGCCGATAATTCCGCTCGCAGCAAAAACAAGAACAAGAATCTGAAGAAAGGCAATCGTGGTATAGATCACGTTTTTCTCCCTGAAAAACACCACGGTGACCGCCGCAAGACAGATAATCGTACCGCCTGAAAGATAGACGATAGACGCGAAACTCAACACATCTCCATGAAGCATATCGTTCACCCATGCCCACCCGGTAGGAAGGTGAAACTGCCGGTTCAGCTCCTCGGCACCAAGATGCCAGTTCTGCGCTATGTCGGAGATGGGGACCTTGAGCGGAAAAAGTTCAAAAATATAGATTGCAAAGCCGAGAATAACAAAAACAATACCCAGAGTTGAAACCCAGTGAAGCACCTGACCATAGACGCGCTGGGCCTCATTAGGCCTAGAGTGATTTTCGTTCATATGCCAAATCCCTTAAATATTGCTCGTAAACCTGCGAGAAGCAGCAATGTTATGACAATAATTCTTACCGATTTCGTCTTTACCCTGGTCAACAGCTTTGCCCCTATCTTTGTCCCGAGCATCATGCCTGCTATGGAAGGAACAGCGATAAGAGGCAGAACGGCACCTTTGTGAAGATAGATCCATGCCGCAGCCGTATCATTGACAGACAGGACAAAGACACTGGTGGCGACAGATACTTTCAATGGCGCGCCAAGCACCAGATTGAAGACGGGAACATTTGCCCACCCCGCGCCAAGACCGAACATTCCAGCCATAAAGCCGATGATCACGAACAGCACAAGCCCTACAGGCGTCCGATGAATCTGCCATTCAATATCTTTTTTCAGCGAGGCTTCATAGTAGATCCCGTGAATATGAAGAATCTGTGAAAGCCTATCCGGCGCGGAGATTTCCGGAAACTCCGACTTCTTGGACAGCAGCATGATAATGGCGATACCGACAATAGTGATACCAAGAGACAGCTGGATGATATGAGCGGGAAGAGCAAGCCCTACCAGGGCACCGAATATAGAACTTATTGATCCGATCAAAGCCATGGAAAGCGCCAGCCGCAAATTTGCCAGACCTTTGTTCAAAAGAGGAGCCCCGGCAGAAAGCGCACCGGCAAGGGCAACCATCAATCCAGCGCCTCTCACAAAATCAAGGTGAAAAGGGAAGAGACTGCTGACGATCGGAACATAGAGAACTCCGCCTCCGACACCGGCAACAACGGCTACAATTCCCAGACAAAACGAAAAAACAAAAAGAAGAAGCACCCAGACCCACCAGGCAAAGCCTTCTGATGGAAGAGATTCTGACGGAACACCTTCAGAAAAGACAGCATCTGCCGCAAAGACTATTTCCGGGAAAAAAAACAAAACAGCTGGAACAACCAACAGAAAAAACCAGTTACAGAATTTTAAACTCATTGAGATGTAACCTTTATTCTTGCATGTATTGAGGCGGCAGTTACCGATATCAGCGGAAAGTTCATGTCGATGTTTTTCCGGCAAATAACTTTAAATATACAATTATTTGTTGCAACAACAGCATATTGCATTCCTCCAGGCGACAATTTCCTCACCTGTTTTCCCGGGGAGCAATTCAACCCCCGAACAGCTTTTTATACTCCATGGCGGTCATGCTGTCAGCTGTCGTCACTGTTATGTTTTCAGGAATCGTTGCATAGAATGATTTGACGTTCTCCACGCAGGAAGGTGAAGAAAAATACATTTCATCTATACAATCCAGATCGATCCGTTCTCCCGAAGAGTCGAGGCCTTGAACATGAACCTGTAACGGAGTCACCCTGGAATGTAAAGCCGTCAACGCATTGACGAGCGGATCGTCAATGGAGCCCGAACCCGGCAAAAGCACATCTTCTCCGGAAAAGCCATCCCCCCTCGCAGTCCTCAGTTCCTCCACGATGTTTTCCGCGCCAAACAGATAGTCAGGTTTGAGACCATGCCGCAACAGTTCTGCGGAAACCTTTTTCCCGGTGGCGCAGATGGAAACATTGGCCAGGTCACGCGCGTCTCTGCCGCTCTCCATGAGAGCATCGAAAAAACAGCTCACAGCATGGGGATCCCTAAACAGGATACAGGAATACGCACCTATCTTCTCCATGCATCTTCTTACTTCATTGTTGTCAATACTCTTGACAAGGATAAAGGGATAGCGGACGATAACATGATGCCTCGCTGTATACCTCCCTGAATCATCTCCGGCAATCAGCACCTTTTTCTTTTTTGTATACCAGCTGTCAGCGATAAACTCGTTAATGTTTTCACCAAGGATCAGAAGGGCGGGTGAAACAACCTGCAGATCCCTGTTTTTCAGTTCACCCAGCGTTCCCGTGAAAATCTTCTGGTTATACCTCGTTGCGTTCTGGACTATTGCGACTTTGGTCGATTCCGGCTTTCCCTTGTCGATAAGGGCTTTCGAAACGTCACTTGCCGCTGACGCAACCATATAGTAGACGATAGTGTCCGCATCGGGGACATGAATCTTTTCCAGTGGATGTCCGGTACAGAAAGCAACCGACGATGAGATATTCCTCATGGTCAGCGGTATCTCCGTATAGGCACTCGCCCCATGAGCCGCCGTGATGCCGGGGATTATTTCATACTCGATACCTTTTTTTCTCATGTACGCGATTTCTTCTCCACCCCTGCCGAAAACAAATGGATCGCCGCCTTTCAGTCTGGCGACTGTTTTCCCCTGCCGGGCGTGCCTGACGATCTCTTCGTTAATCGCGTCCTGTTCAAAATGATGCCGGTCTTTTCTCTTTCCGGTGTAAATCTTCAACGCATCAAACTGCTCTATCAGCTCACTCGACACAAGATTGTCATAGAGTATCACATCCACCTCATGCAGAACCCTTTCAGCCTTTATGGTCAACAATTCAGGATCACCGGGACCGGCTCCTATGATATACACATATCCACCACTTCTTTTCATTACTTCCTGTCCTGTATACTTGGATCGTTATTGATATTGTTGTAGAGTGACCAATAGCCAGTAGCCAGTAGCCAGTAGCCAGTAGCCAGTACTACGAT
>JAPHUN010000020.1 GCA_026193435.1 Chlorobium sp. | reverse complement strand
AGGCAAAAGGCAAAAGGCAAAAGGCAAAAGGCAAAAGGTATGGATCCGATACAGAATATTCTGGCTGTCAATACAGGTTCTTCGAGCATCAAGTTTTCGCAGTACGTTCTTCGGGGCGAAACAGAGAAGCTTTTTCTGAACGGTTCGCTGACCCGGATCGGTTATGACGGAGGTTTATTTTCCGTTTTCGATCCTGAGGGTGCAGCTCTCGTTGAAGAGAACATTTCCTTCCCCGATCATGAAAGTGCCTGTGAGCATCTCTTTTCATGGCTCCTGTCGCGACAGGAGCTTCCGAAGCCTGCCGCTATCGGGCATAGAATTGTACATGGAGGCGCGGAATATGACGCTCCCGTGGTTGTCACGCCCGCGATTTTTGCCGATCTCGAAAAACTCTGTCCGTTCGCGCCTGAACACCTGCCGCAGGCGCTCAACGCCCTGCGCCATTCCGGGAACCTTTTTTCGGATATTCCACAAGTGGCGTGTTTCGATACTGCTTTTCACCGTTCCATGCCACTGGTCGCGCAGACATATCCTCTTCCGTCATCCGTCCGCCATCAGGGTGTCCGGCGTTACGGTTTTCACGGTTTGTCATATGAATTTATTGTAAGCGAACTGAACGCTCTTTCGGGTGCCATGGATGCTGAAAGCAGGGTCATTATCGCCCATCTCGGGCACGGGGCGAGCATGGCCGCCGTGCGGGACGGCATAAGCCTTGATACCACGATGGGTTTCTCTCCTGCAGGAGGTATGGTGATGAGTACCCGCAGCGGAGACCTCGATCCGGGGGTCATTTTTTTTCTGCTTCAGCAGGGGGCTATGAGCGCGGATGAGATCAAGGACATGGTGAACCGGCGTTCGGGACTCCTCGGTCTGTCGGGGAGGAGCGACGACATGCGCGACCTGCTCGGGGCGGCTGCATCCGGTGACAGGGCCTCGTATATGGCGGTCGATCTTTTCTGTTATCAGGCGAGGAAGCATCTGGGCGCGCTTGCCGCCGTGCTCGGAGGGCTCGATATACTGGTGTTCACCGGAGGAATAGGGGAGCATTCTCCTGATATACGCGCTCGTATCTGCGACGGGCTCGGGTTTCTGGGCATCGGAATCGACGATCGGGAAAACCGTGAGGGTCGGCAGGTGATTTCGAGCGGCAACTCACGCGTTGTCGTCAGAGTAATGAAGACGGATGAGGAAGTGATGATTGCCCGGCAAACCCGCCGGGTCTTGAACGACAAGTTGTAAAACCAACAGAAAAGGATGTGACATGATGATCAAACCACTTGTACCGGAAGAGCTTGAAGCGATCAATGCATACTGGCGGGCGGCCAATTATCTTTCCGTCGGCCAGATTTACCTGATGGACAATCCTCTGCTCAGGGAGCCGCTCTTACCGGAGCATGTCAAGCCCAGGTTGCTCGGGCACTGGGGGACGACTCCCGGTCTGAATTTTATCTACGCTCATCTCAACCGCGTCATCAGGGCGCGGGATCTCAATGTGATCTATATCGCCGGTCCCGGTCACGGCGGCCCCGCGCTGGTGGCGAATGTCTGGCTCGAACGAACCTACAGCGAGTATTATCCCGATATTTCCTTCGATGAAAACGGCATGAGGCGTCTTTTCCGGCAGTTCTCTTTTCCGGGAGGTATTCCAAGTCATGTGGCGCCTGAAACGCCGGGCTCGATCCACGAGGGCGGAGAACTCGGCTACGCTCTGTCGCACGCGTATGGTGCGGTGTTCGATAATCCCGGTCTTATTGCGGCCTGTGTCATCGGCGACGGCGAGGCGGAAACCGGACCTATGGCTACAGCCTGGCACAGCAACAAGTTTCTCAATCCCGCGCGCGACGGCGCGGTGCTGCCGATCCTGCACCTGAACGGGTACAAGATCGCCAACCCGACTGTGCTGGCGCGCATATCCCGTGATGAGCTCAAGAGCCTCATGGAGGGTTACGGGTATCAACCCTATTTCGTGGAGGGCAGTGATCCGGAACCCATGCACCAGGCCATGGCCGCTACACTGGATGCATGCATGAACGAGATAGCCGCCATTCAGCGCGACGCAAGAGAGGACGGCCGGGT
>JAPHUN010000304.1 GCA_026193435.1 Chlorobium sp. | reverse complement strand
TTATGCATCAACTTTCAAGTCAGTCCGGACGCATCACCTAAGCATTCATATGTTTGAAAAACTCTTTGTTATCTTTGGTGTCGGATATTTTTTCACGCATGAACTCCATACACTCGATTGGATTTTTATCTGCAAGATATTTACGCAGCAGCCAGGTTCTGGAAAGTTCCTGCTGCGTAAACAACAGCTCTTCCTTTCTGGTACCGGATCGGAGAATATCTATTGCAGGAAACATACGACGCTCCGACAAACGGCGGTCAAGAACAAGTTCCATGTTACCCGTTCCCTTGAACTCTTCAAAGATAACATCGTCCATCCTTGAACCTGTATCGACAAGTGCGGTTGCTATGATGGTCAGGCTACCGCCTTCTTCAATATTTCTTGCAGCGCCGAAAAATCTTTTTGGTTTCGTCAATGCATTTGCGTCGATGCCTCCGGAAAGAATCTTGCCGGAATGAGGAATAATGGTATTGTGAGCTCTTGCCAGACGGGTGAGAGAGTCAAGCAGTATAACAACATCATTACCGACTTCGACAAGACGTTTTGCCTTTTCAAGCACCATATCGGCAACCTGTACATGACGCTCCGGGTCTTCATCGAACGTAGAACTGACAACTTCCGCAGGAACACTTCGCTGCATGTCCGTAACCTCTTCAGGACGCTCATCTATAAGCAGAACAATGAGATATACCTCAGGATGGTTTTTAATGATTGCATTTGCCACCGTTTGGAGAAACATTGTCTTACCGGTCTTGGGCTGAGCCACGATCACACCTCTCTGGCCTTTGCCGATCGGTGTGAAGATGTCCATAATTCTCCCGCAATGCTCATTCTGTGAAGTTTCAAGGATTAAACGTTCACGGGGAAACAGCGGGGTAAGGTTCTCAAAAAACGGTCTCTCTCTGGTAATCTCGGGATCTTTGCCGTCAATGGTGTTGATTTTCAGCAACGCGAAAAATCGTTCCCCTTCTTTCGGCGCTCGAACCTGACCGGACACCGTGTCCCCGGTTCTCATGTTAAAGCGCTTGATCTGTGATGGCGACACATAAATATCGTCCGGAGATGAGAGGTAGTTGTAGTTGGAGGAACGAAGAAAACCGTAGCCCTCGGGAATAACCTGGAGAACACCCGTATTGACCATCACCTGCCCGCTTTCCGTACTGCTTCCTTTCTGGGACTGCGCCTCGATAATTTTGTATATCAACTCTTCTTTTCGCAAACCGGCATTGACTACCCCAAACTCTTTCGCTAACGTATTCAACTCATGCACCTTCTTCTTCTGGAGCATGTTGATGTCCAGACCTTTAGTAACTGAATTATTCGACATTATGATTATTCATCTCTTGATTGTTTACAAAAACAGAGTACTTGTCTGAAACAAGCATAGGTAACGGAATAATAACCGGGTAGTAATCATGCAACTATGAGTGGTACTCATGAAACAATTGTTGCGACAGGATATGAGTGCTTTGACAAAAGCTAAAGATGGAAGTTGTACCGTTAAAAACAGGAGTTGCCGAATCCCGATTCATCTTTTGGGCGCAACCCTGGGCATGGAAGCTTGGTCTCTGGAGCATGTATTGTCTTTAATATAAAATTTTTCCTAAAAAAAGCCCTCTGTATCTCCTAACCCCCCCTCTTTCATTACTGACAGACCATTCTGTCACTCTGACTTCCCGCTCCTGAAATCAGCGTTCTATGGTTGATACACTCAACGCTTCATCAACTTCAGTACTTCTCCAGCCAGATAAAAAGAGCCTGTAACAAGAACCAGATCATCCTTATCAGCAGTTCTTTTTACGATATCCAACGCTTCAGAGGCTGTTTCAGCAACGATAGCATGAAAACCTTCATTCCGACACATCCCCCCAAGTTCAGATGCAGGAAGCCCTCTCTCAGAGAGCAGGTTAACTGTAATAACCGTCTTTGTCAGTTTTTTCAGGCATCGAACCACCTCTGCGACGTCCTTGTCCCGAACAAGACCCAATACAACAAGCACATTCCGGTATGCATGACTGAACCGGAGGAGGGTGTTGACACTCATCTCCATACCATCAGGATTATGCGCAACATCAAGAAGCAGATCAGGTTTTTCGGATAGACGCTCAAGTCTCGCCCTGTATCCAAAATCCCTCATCGATAACAGCCCTTTTCTGATCGAACGTTCCTCAATGCCTGCATCATGTGCCGCCAAAACAGCAAGAGCCAGGTTTGATGCATGAAAATCGCCCGTAACCCCGGACTTGAGCTTACTGAAATCAACTCCCCGTGCTTTCTGGGAAAAAACAAGTTCCCCGACGGTTGCCGAGTGAACAACCGGCTCCGGGAAATCCTGCAGTACATTTAGCGTTGCGCCGACGGCAGCGGCTCTGTCGATAATCGGTTTGAGCGCTGCCGGATCCTTTACCGCCGTATACACTCTTGAGCCTTTCTTGATAATCGCGGCTTTTTCAGCAGCGATCTTTTCAACCGTATCTCCAAGCCAGGCGGTATGATCTTTCCCTATGCTCGGAATAATGACATAATCAGGATCCACAACATTTGTAGCGTCCAGCCGTCCCCCCATCCCGGTCTCGATAACCGACACCTCTGCCTGCATCTCAGCGAAGTACATACATGCCATCGCGGTGGTCACCTCAAAAAAAGTAGCTTTTCGATTGGCTACCTCTTCTTTCAGAACATCACAGTATGCGGCTACCTGCGATTCAGGAATCCTGCAACCATTAACACAAATACGTTCAGTAAATGAAACAAGATGTGGAGACGTATAGAGACCTGTCGTAAAGCCCGCTGAAGAAAATATGGAAGCAACCGAATAAGCCACAGTTCCCTTGCCGTTGGTTCCGGCGATATGCACTACTTTTCCAAGCCGTTTCTGCGGATTGCCCACAGCGTGTAAAAGACTGCTTATCCTTTCCAGACCGGGTTTCATCCCGAACCGGTGAAGAGGAAAAAGAAAATTGATGGCGTCCTGATAGGTCACGTTCCTTGACTCATGGGGTTCGAATAGTGAGCAGTGCATCCCTTACCAGATCCTCCACTTGAGGATTTCTGAGGGATGTCAATGATTCAGTAACCGCCTTTTGTGCGACAGATCGCAAAAAACCGAGCGTCACCAGGGCGTTTACAGCGTCATCACGCATGGAGCTTTCTGATAGACGTGATACTGATTTTGTCCCCCCTGACGGACGAAGTTTAAGAATTCTGTCACGCAGTTCAAGGACAATCCGGGCTGCTGTTTTTTTACCGACACCTGTAATTTCAAACAATCTCTCAGGCATATTCGACACAATAGCCTCCTGTATCTCGTGCACCTGTAATCCGGAAAGAATAGCAAGCGCAAGTTTCGGCCCAACGCCTGAAATCGAGAGCAGGAGCCTGAAAAGCTGACGTTCTTCTTCTTCAAGAAAGCCAAAAAGCTGCATCAGGTCTTCCTTGACATGAAGGTGCGCAAGAACCAGCACCTCTCTTCCCGGCTCAGGGAGTTGATGATAGGTGGTCGCAGAGATCGAAAGAAGCTAACCTACCCCGGA
>JAPHUN010000201.1 GCA_026193435.1 Chlorobium sp. | reverse complement strand
TTTCATCGAGAATATCCACCTGTTGGCCGACATTGACAATTCCCACATCTCCCTGATTGATAAAAGCCTCAAAATACCCTCGCGCAATCCCGGAAGGCAGATGAAGACCCAGGTCCGGTTTACGCTCTTTTTTGATCAGCCCGATCCATTCCTGAGAAAGGCCCAGGAACTGAAGTTTCAGCTCTGCGGATCGAATGAGAGAGCTGTCACCAAGTTTCAACGCTTCGATATATTCATTTTGCGCCACCCAGAGTTCAGGATCATGTGCAACCTTTCCGTACATGATAAAAGACCGGGTGAGAGAACGAACTGCAACACTGTCAGTCCTGACTCCGATATTCTGGGTTCGCACGGGATCAATACGAATGCCTTCTGTATCCCTGCTTTCCTGAGTATCATGAGCCGCATGCTCATGTGAGGAATGATCCTCCTGGCCCGCACCCTCTTTGATGACAGGAACAAGATCCATTCCACAGACAGGACATGATCCCGGTTCGTCCATCCTGATCTGCGGATGCATCGGACACGTGTAGTGCGAAATATCCTCGCGGGAAACTGTTTTCTCACAGGCTATGATCCCGAAAGACAAAAACAAAAAGCCCAGCAGCATAGAGAAATAATGAAACAGCCTGTTTGCTCTCATAAAGCATCTCCTGTGAACGAAAGTGCAGCAAGAGGTTTTCCGATCGCCATTTCAAGTTCGGCAATCTTTTTTTCGTGCTCGAAATAATACTGGTGCATGAGAAGTTGGACCTGAAACAGATTCAGCTCATTGGTTATCACGTTCAGATAATCAACTTCATTTGCCTCATAGCTTCTTCTTGAAGAGACCAGGGCCGATTCAGATTCAGGAACAATGCGGGAACGATACAGCTCATATTGCTCTTTGAGTCGGGTAACCTCAAAGAAAAGCCGTTCTACCTGATAGATCGTCTCCTGCTCTATCGATTCCTTGTCCTTTCTGGCCGCTGTAACCAGATACCGTGTTTGCTCTACTCGCTTACCTTGCTTGCGAGTAGTCCAGACAGGAATGTTTACGCTTACTCCCGCCGAGAAAAAATCTTCCCCGAGAACGGGTCCTTCTATTGCATTACTGCGAAGACGATAGCCAACCGAAAAATCAAAGTCCGGCAAAAGCTCTTTTTTCGACAACGCATGCTGGTACTCTGCTTCATTGATGATTTTATCAGCTCTGTTAAGCCAGTGTCTCGAATTTTGCGCAACTTTCCGTAGATCCTCCAGCCCACCCGGAAGTCCGGTAAGTGTTGTTTTTGAAACAACTATTTTCAGAGGAGTGCTCTCGGGGCGATGCAGCAGGGTGGTAATGCGCGACGCAAGTATGTCTTTCATTTTATCTTGCTGGATCAGCCGCTCACGCATTTTAGATAGTTCAACTTTTGTCTTGAGAACATCCTGCTGAGGCACCTCTCCAACGGCATACTTTGCTTCCAGGTTTTTTGTCAATGCCTGTAGACGACCTATTGTTTTCTGACTGATATCTACCGCTTTGAAGATGAAGGCGTAATCATAAAAAAACCCTTTAAATTTTGCCACGAGTTGATTGAGCGTTTCAAGATGCTCTTCGACTGCCTGAGCCTCTCTGGACTCGGCAATTTTTTTCTTCAGGTCCAACTTTCCGGGAAAAGGTATTCTTTGCCTCAGATAGATCTGCATTCCCGTCATGGGGGTACGACGAAAGGAAGGATTGACAACGGGAATATTACTTGCCTCCAAACTCAACCGGGGGTCATCCAGAGCTGAGGCTTGCGGAATAAAGGCATGAGCAGCATTGATTTTTGCCGCAAGGCTTTGCAGCTGAGAGTTATAGTGGAGCAACTCTTCAGTGAGACCTTCCAGATTCTTTTCGCTGTAGTCCCGTTCTCTTTGTTCAACTCCATATATAGCCGTATCCGGCGTCTTTTGCTCGCCCATAACAGGCCGTCCATAGACAACACAACAAATAATCAACACTTCCGTGATACATACCTTCCGGAATATCACTTTCATCAATTTCTGTATCAACTGTACCTCAACCTGATAATGATTAGAACGATTACTCCCGTCCCTATCTTTCGAATCAACTCTCCTCATGGGCTACCCTGAAAGAAAATGTAACAATTGTTATAATGCAAAAAAAGAACGATTCGTTCACGCTGCTCAACAGAGTGACGGCAAGCGCCTCCGCTCATCAACACAGAAAGAATCAACAGCCCGATGGATCGACTGAACCTGCAAAGCCTCTCTGCCTTGAAATTCTTGCTCTCTTCATCCCGAAATCCGGTCAGAACTACTCGTTTTTTTGTTACATTCGTGAAGTGATGAAATGGAGGTAACGTCTATACAGTGATAGCATAGAAGCCATGAAAGAGACCATCTACAAGCAACTCGAAAAGGTTCGTGAGGCAAGCAGGAAACTCTGCACGCTGTCCGACAGCGATATAAACAGTCTGTTGAACGACCTTGCGGACTGTATACCCGAAAACAGTCAGACCATTCTTGAGGCTAACCAGAAAGACCTCGACAGGATGGATCCGAATGATCCGAAATATGACAGACTGCTGCTCAGCACATCCCGGCTCGAATCGATCGCGTCTGATATCCGAAACGTGGCAGAACTGCCGACACCGGTAGGAAGAATACTTGAAAAAAGAACGTTACCGAACGGACTTGCATTGAAAAAGACAACTGTTCCGCTCGGCGTTGTCGGCATTATCTACGAATCACGACCGAATGTCACCTTCGACGTGTTCGCCCTTTGTCTGAAATCAGGCAACGCGACGGTGCTGAAAGGCGGCAGCGACGCCATGTACTCCAACATGGCAATTGTGGATCTTATCCGCGAAGTACTTGTTCGTAACACCGTCAACCCTGACACGCTTTACCTGCTCCCCTCTGATCGTGAAGCTGCAGGTATCATGCTCAACGCCGTGGGCTACATCGATGTCATCATTCCAAGAGGAAGCCAGCAGCTCATTGATTTCGCGCGAAAATCCTCATCGGTACCGGTGATAGAAACCGGTGCAGGCATAGTGCATACCTATTTTGACCTGAGCGGCGATCTTCAGATGGGCAAAGACATTGTCTTCAATGCAAAAACAAGACGACCGAGCGTTTGTAACGCGCTTGACACGCTCCTGATTCACAGGGAACGCCTTGAGGATCTTGCCTCTATCGCGGAACCTCTTGCAGAAAAAAAGGTTATCATATTCGCCGATAAAGACGCATACCCCGCGCTACTGGGCCGCTACCCTTCGGAGCTTTTGCAGAAGGCGGAGGAAAAACATTTCGGCACTGAATTCCTCTCCCTGAAAATGTCAGTAAAAACCGTTGACAGCCTTGAGGATGCTCTCAAACACATCGCCCGGTTCAGCTCCATGCACAGCGAAGCTGTTATCACCTCAGATGCGGCGGTAAAAAATGAATTTCTCAAGCGGGTCGATGCGGCGGTGGTCTATGCCAATACCTCAACAGCTTTCACCGACGGAGCTCAGTTCGGGCTCGGAGCGGAAATCGGCATCAGCACACAGAAACTTCACGCTCGCGGCCCCATGGCCCTGCAGGAGCTGACAAGCTACAAATGGGTTATCGAAGGCGACGGACAGATAAGGGCGTGAATTTGTTGTATGGAAACGTCAACTACAGTAACCAGAATGGCATCAGTCGGCAGTTTTCAGATGGAAGTCTGCAAATGATTATCTATCATTCCAACTCAACAGATCAACGTAATAACACATCAACGATCCTTTTAGATGCTTGAAGCACGCGCTCTATTCAAATCATTCACTCTTCCCGGAAGGAAAAGCCTGGACATTCTCCGGGGGATCGATCTTACGGTCGAGGATGGTGAAATGATAACCGTGGTAGGTGCTTCGGGCAGTGGCAAAACAACGTTGCTGAACATACTCGGGACACTCGATACTCCGGACAACGGCGAAATATCCTTCAACGGAAAACAGCTTTTCCGCGACAAACACTATACACTCTCACCAAAAGCTCTCGCCGAATTCAGAAACAGAAAAATCGGCTTTGTCTTTCAGTTTCATCATCTGCTTTCCGATTTTTCCGCTGTTGAAAACGTAGCCATGTCCGAGTTCATCGCGACAGGAAAGCTAAATCCGGCCAAAGAAAAAGCTTCGCAGCTACTCGACAAACTCGGGCTTGGAAACAGGCTGCATCATCTCCCCGCCGAACTCTCAGGAGGCGAACAGCAGCGGGTGGCAATAGCACGCGCCCTGATGAATTCACCCATGCTGATTCTTGCTGACGAACCAAC
>JAPHUN010000166.1 GCA_026193435.1 Chlorobium sp. | reverse complement strand
ATGCCTGCCAATCGTGCGGAAATTCAGGAAGCGCTGCATGAAGGAGTCACCATTGACTTTCTTACTGCTCCGGTCTCCATACAAAGAGATGAAGGCGGAATAAAGCTCATCGTGCAGAAAATGAAAATGGGAGCGCCGGACCAAAGCGGAAGAGCCAGGCCTGTTCCCGTTGAACATGCAGCATATGCCCTCCAGGCCGATCAGGTCATCTCCGCCATCGGCCAGCAGGTGGACATCACCATTCTTGAAAACCCGGGTATTGCGACCGCAAAAGGAACGGTGGTTGTTGATCCTGAAACCTGCAGAACATCTGTCCCGTGGGTTTTTGCAGGAGGAGACTGCGTCACCGGTCCCGATACCGCGATCAACGCTGTCAAACAAGGCAAACAAGCCGCTCGTGCCGTACATCTCTATCTCAAAGGAGAACCGGTTACCGCTTCCCCGACGCTCTTCAATGCAACCTACGGACCGAGAGACAAGGCACCTGAAGCGTTCTACAAACGAACGCAACCGGCGCCCAGGGCACAGCTCCGGGAACTGCCCCTGCACCTGCGTACAGGCGGGTTCGAAGAAGTATCGGCCGGCCTTTCACAAAAAAGCGCACGAGAGGAAGCGCTGAGATGCATGCGTTGCAGCTGCACAAACAGTCATGACTGTACACTTCGCGACCTCTCCTCTGTTTACGGCGTAGCGCAGGAACAGAAGACTGTCGGTACTGAAGATTTCTCCATTACACGGAATCAGGAAATCCGTTTTGAACGGGAAAAATGCGTCGACTGCGGCATCTGTGTGCGGACATTCGAAGAGACGGGAAAGGATGGCAATGAAATCCTGCGGCTTCTTGTTGAGCGCTGTCCGACCGGAGCTTTGAGCAGGTAAGCTGTCAGATGGTGAGCGGCATTCAAAGCCGTGAAAAGTCAAAATCCTTTGCAGCAATCTTCCGCACTGTAGGATTGAACGCTTTCGTGCCGACAATAACGATATCCCCCGCCTGAAGGGTTTCTTTTTCATCCGAATCGATGACCACTTCAACAAGGTTGTTGCCTATCGCAACGACGGCTATAGAGACCGCATCGACAGCGAGTATTTCAAGAATTTCTCCCTTGAAGGCAAACTTCTGCGTTGTAGCACGCTCGACAAACAGTTCACGAGGTGACGTGTCAGTGATGATTCTCCCTGTATCAAAAAGAAGAACACGATCACACAACTTGTACATTTCGCTTGAATCATGCGTTACGATAAGTATGGTTACTCCAAGCTCCCGGTTCACGTTGATCAGTTCATCCTGCAGAACTGATTTCATGGCTTCATCGAGAGCCGAAAGCGGTTCGTCAAGCAGGAGCAGCCGTGGTTGCTGCATAAGCGCCCGGGAAAGAGCCACCCGCTGTTTCTGGCCGCCAGACAGATTTCCCGGTTTTACATGCTTCAGCTGCTGCAGGCCGGTCATGTTCAGAAGCTTTTCTGCCAGCACCATGTCACGCGACGCATAGAGCATATTTCCCAGTACCGACATGTGCGGAAAGAGTGCATACCCCTGAAAAACCACTCCTACCTTCCGCTGCTGCGGTTTGAGATTCACTACCGTTTTTTTCCCCGGCTCTTTCCGAAACCACACCTCTCCGTCAACCTCCAGCAAGCCTTCGTCAGGAGTGGTCAATCCGGAGAGCATTCGCAAAAATGTTGTTTTTCCGCTGCCTGAAGGTCCTGCTATTGCCGTGATTCCTCCGCGGGCGATCTCAACATCGGTGTGCAGCAGAAAATCACCTTCCGCGCCTGCGAGTTTTTTTTTCAGTGATGATACCAGCATGATCTCAACCTGTGACCCTGTTTCGATGATTAAGAACATAGACCACCATGAGTACCGCCAGACTGAAGACAATCAGAATCAGAGAATAGATATGAGCGGTTCTGTAATCGAGCAGTTCGACCAGTTCATATATCGCTATCGAAGCAACTCTTGTTTCTCCCTGAATACTGCCGCCAACCATGAGAACAACACCGAATTCACCGACTGTATGAGCAAACGTAATGATCAATCCGGTAAGGATCGATGGTTTGATGTTGGGCAGTATCACATGAAAAAGCGTTTGAAGTTTAGACTTTCCAAGCGTGTAGGATGCCTCGATAAGTTTTGCAGGTACCTGCTCCATTCCGGACTCGAGAGGCTGAAGCATGAACGGCAGCGAGTAGATACAGGAAGCGATAAGTATACCTTCAAAAGAAAACACCAGTTCAATGTTCAGTGTCTCTTTTAAAAACATACCGGGAATAGACCGGTCAGAGAAAAATATCAGCAGATAAAATCCAAGCACCGTAGGGGGAAGCACTAACGGCATACTGATGAACGCCTCGACAAGAGGCTTGTAACCCGATCGTGTCTGTGAAAGCTTCCATGCCAGGGGAACACAAAATACAAAAAGAACTACCGTCGTTATAGCCGCAAGCCTGAACGAAAGAAAAAACGGTTCCGTGTCAACATGAGGGTTCATAGTTCACCTGCTTTTGAAAGATACAGATCACTTGCTTTCAAGAGCGCTGTCACCCTGTCACCGGCAACAAGCTGCATCCTGTTGACCGCTTCGGCGGTAAGCAGGGCGAAAAATCTGCCGGCTGAACTCTCGAGAACAATCTCCGCCAGAAGCTCTCCCTCCCGCAGCGAGACAATGGTAGCTTCAAGCCGGTTTGCAATGCTCACCTGACCTGAGATATTTTTCGCCAGGGAGACATGTGCCGACTTGAAATGTATTTCAACCAGAGCGCCGATACCATATTCCTCTCCCAGTTCAAGCGTTATCAGCGTGAACTCATGATCTCCCCCGGTGAGCATCACCCGGTGCAGGCTTTCTCTGCGATCTATTCCGGTAACCGTAGCACGTATCCTGTTCATTCAACCCTGTAGCCATTGTTTCTCAAAATTTCACGAGCCCGTTCTCCCTGCATAAAGCTGTAGAACACTTGTGCCGCTTCATTGGAGGAATCCAGAAGCACCATTGCCTGACGCAGTGCTGCCGGATTATATGCATCAGGCGCAAAGACTATCGACCGCATTCCTGCTTTTTCCATCTCCTTTCCAGAGTCGCCGTATAACAGCGAAGCAGCAATAAAACCTGCGTCAGCTGCAGTAATCGCATGTTGAAACGCCTGGGTTATAGATGAGCCGTACACAAATTTGTTTTCAACCTGCTTCAGAATCCCCGCACGGGACAGAATTTCGACCGCGGCTTCACCGTATGGAGCAAGTTCAGGCTTTGCGAGCGCGATTTTGTCAACCGACGCGTCCAGGAGGCAGGCAACCCCCTTTTCCCCGTCTATCTCCTGTCGATAGACCATCGCCGGAATTCCCTCAGCATACACAACAGGAGGCCCGAACGTCAATGAATCGACAGAGAGGGCTTCGGGATAGCCCGTATTGGCAGCAAGAAAAACATCAAATGGCGCACTGTTGCGAATCTGGGCCGTCAGGCTGCCGCTGGACGCCTTTGTAACCCTGATATCCGTTACGGCATACTCACCATGTTCCTCTCTGAAAGCATCGATGAGCAGTGAAATAACATAACTGAGATTGGCCGCTGCCGCGATATGCAGCACATCGGACCTTTGGGCTGATTGCGATTGCTTTGCGGGCCCCCCGCCGCAGGCGTTGACTGTCAGGAAGACAAGCAACAACGGCAAGAGATATATTCGACGATTCCTGTTCATTGCGTGATCTGTTAATTCGTTATTTCGCTAACAACATAACGCATCGGCACAAAAAAACAAAGAAAATACCTGAATAAATAACGCAAGATGTGGATTATACCTAAAAAATAACGGGAATTTAGCCACTTCCCCCCAATTCCTTAACATAATCGACACCCTTTTCAAGCAATGAATCTACTATCTGCTGCACGCCATGGACAACTTCAGGGATATTCTCGCCTGTAACATAGAGGTAGCCCAAATAGAGGATAAAAAGGGCCGTCACAAAGACGATCAGCTTGAGAAGCTTTTTCAAAAACAGCAACAGCACGGCAATCGACAGAATAACCGCTATGACAAGATAGAGTGGATTTTCAACAAGAAGCGTGACAAACTGTTCCATATTTCATAAAGAGCTATGTGAAAAAAAGTCATAGGTACCTCATATACATCAACCCGGCTTCACCCGTTCAGGTAACTGCAGACTGCGGAAGCTACCGTTTCCGAAGGTCGTACCGTACCGAGTTTCTCCTTTGCACAAAGCAGATTCTGACGCATCCCTTCAGAAACGTCCCGGACATCAAGCAGGACTGTGGACTCCTCATATATTCTGTCGGCATTGACCGCGGACTGGAGCAGTTCGGTAACCACCTGAGATTTCTCATCAAGACCTTTAGCAACAAGATTGGCAAGCGAAAAACTGTGCAGCCGGACAAGCCGCTTTCCTATAGCGTAGTTCAGCCAGCCTGTTTTATAAAGAACGATCATCGGTACCCCGAAACAAAGGGCTTCAAGCGTTGCCGTTCCGGAAGTCACCAGTACCAGATCGCTGTAATGCATCGCCTCATATGCCGAACAATCCACAAGCTCAACGCCTGCTCTTCCGGCAATGGAATCATACAAGCGGTGATTGACATGCGGCGCCCTGCCCAGAAGAAATACAGCATCATATTGTTGCTGAAGCATTCCCGCCGCCCGAAGCATCTCGGGAAACACAAGAGCTATCTCCTGTTTTCTGCTTCCGGGAAGCAGCCCTATAATTTTCCGATTTTCTTCGATACGATGATCACTGAGAAAATCGCTTTTCGAGCGAAACTCAAGCCGGCTGATCTCTTCGACTACCGGATTACCGGCAAATTCCGCCTCTACACCATGCATCTTGTAAAAATCCACCTCAAAATCAAAAATCACCATCAGGCGATCGACATACGCCTTGATTTTAGCGACACGGCTTTCCTTCCATGCCCAGACCTTGGGGGAAATATAATAGATAACAGGGATGTCAAGCTGATGAAGATACCTGGCCAGAACCAGGTTCATTCCAGGATAGTCAACAAGCAGAGCCGCATCAGGTTTTCGGGCGGCAATAGCGCGCTTCAGATCACGAATAACTTTCCGCAAAAAAAAGCCCTTCCCGGCAACCTCAACGAAGCCCATGACACTCAGGTCATCGACATCATAGAGAAGATCAGCCCCGAGATCTCTGAGTTTTCGACCACCGGCACCGAAAACCCTGAGTGCAGAACATCTGGACTGCACAACCTCAATGACTTCCGAAGCATGGAGATCTCCGGAAACCTCTCCCGCCAGCACAAAAAGCTTCCTTTCCCGCATACGCTACCTTAATTGGAACATCACCCGGCATGCAGTATCTTTGATACTGAAGGCGGGTGCCCCTGCGTAATCACATGTTTTATAATAACTTCATCCAATAATATCAAATTACCCGGAGAATGCAAGTCAAATTCGGCACTGACGGATGGAGAGCAATCATTGCAGAAGAGTATACGTTTGACAATCTGAAACTTGCCTCGCTTGCTACTGCAGACTATTTTCTTGACCTTCCTGAAGCCTCAAACGGTGTCTGCGTAGGATACGATACGCGCTTCATGTCTCAGGAATTTGCCCGCTACACCGCAGAAATTCTTTCTTCACGAGGTCTTCGCGTGTTTCTTTCAGACAGTTTTGCACCCACACCGGCCGTATCGCTCTTCAGCCGGGATAAACAACTTGCAGGCGGCATCGTTATCACCGCGTCTCACAATCCTCCACGCTATAACGGCTTTAAAATCAAGGCCTCGTATGGAGGGTCGGCACTTCCGGAATCCATCTCCATTATCGAAAAAAACCTGGCAGGAATAGACCCCGGCACGACTATTGAGCCTGATGAAAGCCTGATTGAAACGGCAGATATCAAAGGCTATTACCTGCAGAACCTGCTGTCAGCTATCGATCTCGATGCCATAAGAAACACGCACCTGCATGTCGCCCACAACGCCATGTTCGGGTCCGGGCAGCATATTATAGATACAATCCTCGGCACGACACAGGTAGACTGTTACCATTGCAGGCTCAATCCCGGTTTTGACGGCATTAATCCCGAACCGATACCCCGATATATCAGGAACTTTATGACCTTCTGCAAAAAAACAAAACCGGCAGCAGGCATCATAAACGACGGCGATGCCGACCGGATCTGCATGCTTGATGAAAACGCGGACTATATCGACTCACACAAGATATTCGCCATTGTACTCAAGTATCTGGTTGAAGACAAGCGGAAAACCGGAGAAATTGCCAAAACATTCGCCCTGACCGATGTCATTGACAAAATATGCCGAAAACACAACCTTACGCTTCATCTGCTTCCGGTAGGTTTCAAACACGTCAGCAAACTCATGACAACAAGAGACATACTCATCGGCGGAGAAGAGTCCGGAGGGATAGGTATCACCTCATATCTTCCTGAAAGGGACGGCATCTATATCGGGCTCCTGATACTGGAAATCATGGCAAAGAAGAAAAAAACGCTGTCCGGCCTTGTTCAGGAACTCTTTGACGAATATGGCAGATTTTATTACAACAGGGTTGATCTGCCTCTAGATGAAGAAAAAAAACATTCTCTGATCACAAAGGCCTCCACTGGAGATCTGCGTAGAATCGCGACCTACCGTGTGACAGGATTCAACGCTCTGGACGGTTACAAGTATCATTTTGAAGGAGGATGGTTGTTGATACGCCCATCCGGCACGGAACCTTTACTGAGGCTTTATTGCGAGGCGGATACACCTGAAAAAGTTGAGCAGGTACTTGACTACGCAATGGCGCTTGGCTAAACGCAATCCACGTACTTATGAAACTCGATACACTACCTGAAAGAATTGTCATTTTTGACGGTGTCTGCAATTTGTGCGAATTTTCCGTCAACTTTATCTACCAGAGAGACATCCACGGCAAATTCACCTTTACCCCCGCGCAGTCACCTCTCGGCAGCAAACTGTTGGAACACTACCGGATCAATACCGGCACGCTGGACACTGTTGTTCTGGTTAAACATAACCGTGCGTATACGCGCAGCACAGCCGCGCTTGAAATCGCATCGGAACTCGACATTCCATGGAACTCCCTGCAGCTTTTTTCACTTATTCCGCAACCGGCACGCGATCAGATCTATGACTTCATTGCCGGAAACAGGTATGCGTGGTTCGGCAAAAAAGAAAGCTGCATGATACCGACTCCGGAAATCAAATCAAGATTTCTTGAACAACTGCCGTCACCGGACAGCATCGTTCAACAGTAACGCGCCATGACGAAAGCCTTCAAAGACCGGTTTTCCCATCAGGCTGCACAGTACTCTCTCTACCGGCCTCACTACCCTGAAACACTCTTCAGCTATCTTGTTTCGCTCGTGACCGAACGAAATGCCGCCTGGGATTGCGCCACAGGAAACGGTCAGTCAGCAAGTTCACTGGCTGAAAGCTTCAGTCAGGTCTATGCAACTGACGCGAGTTCCCGGCAGATAGCACATGCCATACGGAAACCCAACATATTCTATAGCGTGTCTCCGGCAGAAAAAACATCTCTGCCGGACCGGTCGGTCGATCTGGTCACTGTCGCTCAGGCCATTCACTGGTTTGACACGGAATCTTTCTACCGTGAAGTACGCCGAGTTCTGAAAAACAACGGCGTTTTTGCCGCATGGGCCTATCATCTGCCGATAATCGAGCCTGAAATCGACCGGATCATCCATCAGTTCTATAGCGTGACACTCGAAAAATTCTGGGAAAAGGAGATCAGACACATCCAGTCCGGATACAGGACACTCCTCTTCCCTTTCCCTGAAATATCTCATCCCTCCTTCAGCATAACGACAGCGTGGTCGTTCCATCAGGTTATCGGTTATCTTGAAACCTGGTCTGCACTCAACGTCTGCCGGAAAACACAGGGCAACAATCCGCTGAACACCATTCTGCCCGAACTACGCATGCAGTGGAAAAATCCGGAGGAGATCAAAAAGGCAGAATGGCCCATCATGCTTAAAGTGGCGTTGCATACAGAATCATAAACCTGCCGGCAAACCAGGCTGCGTCGCAAGAAATCCGGGAAAAAATCGTCTAATGTGCCGATAGCTTTATGCGAAAAGGCAAAAGATGATAGTACGAATATCGCGTTGAGCCTGGATTTTCTGAAATAACCGTATGATGCTTTCCGGTATACTCATGCTTCGGACATGTGAGAGCAGTACTATTTCCTTACAGCAGGTAAATAAACAGAGATTGAAGCGAAACGGGCATTCAATACAGGAAGATGATTTCAGCACCATCGTGGCCGAGCACCAGGATATGGTGCTCAATACCTGTTACCGTTTCGTGCTGAACAGGGAAGACGCTGAAGATATCACTCAGGAAGTGTTTATTGAAGCCTATCGCTCGCTTGAGAACTTCCGGCAGGAATCAAAGCTATCAACCTGGCTCTACAGGATTGCCGTCACCAAATCGCTTGACCATCTCCGAAAGAAAAAAAGAAAAAAAAGGTTTTCGTCTCTGAAACGGGTAATCGGTCTGCATGATCCGACTGAAGAGCTTGCGCTTCCTTCATCTACAGCAACACCTGAGGAAGTACTCTCAGGAAATGAAAGAGCAGAAATTCTTCAAGACGCGCTCGGTTCACTGCCTGACAATCAGAAAACAGCCTTTCTTCTCAGCAAGTACGACGGCTACTCCAATCAGGAAATCGCCGAT
>JAPHUN010000282.1 GCA_026193435.1 Chlorobium sp. | reverse complement strand
GATCCTGCTGCTCTGTTTATTCAGCCGGGTATCAGTCCGAAGGTTGCCGATCAGATTCGTGAGCAATACGGGTTGAATGATCCTATAGTTATTCAATACATCAAGTGGTTGGGCAGTGTACTTCAGGGAGATTTCGGCAGAAGTTTCAGCCGGGCCCAGCAACCGGTATTCGATGTGATTGCGCAGGCTCTGCCGATTACCATGACCATCGCTCTTTTGACGCTTGTTGCAAACTTCACCCTGGGAATATTCATCGGCGTGATTTCTGCAGTGAAACAGAACAGTTCTCTCGACAGATTTCTGACGGTAGGTGCGCTGTTTTTCTATTCCATGCCGGAGTTCTGGTTCGCTCTGATGATGATTATCGCGTTTGCCTTGAAGTTACAGATTTTCCCTGCATCGGGATTGAACGAAGTAGGGGCTGAAGCGTATGGGCCGTTCCGGTTCATGCTGGACAGACTTTGGCACCTTGTATTGCCTGTGACGGTGTTAAGCATCAACGGTGCTGCCGGCATAGCCCGTTATGTCCGGGGAAGCATGCTCGAAGTGATACGGCAGGACTATATACGTACAGCAAGGTCAAAAGGGCTTCCTGAAAAAGCGGTGATCGTTCGTCACGCTCTTCGCAACGCTTTGCTGCCTGTTATTACGCTGATCGGAGGATCGTTGCCATTCATATTCAGCGGAGCCTTGTTTATCGAAGTCATTTTTGCATTTCCCGGAATGGGCCGGGTTACCGTTGAGGCTATTTTTGCACGTGATTATCCATTGATTATTGCCAATACATTTATATCCGGCACGCTGATAATTCTCGGCAACCTTGTCGCTGATGTTCTGTATGGTGTTGTTGATCCGCGAATCAAGTTGTAAGTCGTTTCTATGAACCATATTTTTTTTATGCCGTGCGTGATGAACTGATGAATGTCCCGACAAGTCCTGCTGAGGAGAAATTCGAGGAGCAGATCCGGCCTCTTCTGCTCGACGATTTTTCCGGCCAGAAACGTCTGACCGACAATATGCGGGTGTTTATTACCGCAGCAAGGCAGAGGGGCGAAGCGCTTGACCATGTTCTGTTTTCAGGGCCACCGGGTCTGGGCAAGACTACTCTTGCTCATATTATCGCGTCTGAGCTGGGAGGAGGGATAAAAATCTCGTCCGGTCCTCTGCTCGACAAACCCGGAAACCTTGCAGGAATTCTGACAAGTCTCAACAAGGGGGACGTGCTGTTTATCGATGAGATCCACAGACTGACTCCTGCTGTCGAGGAATATCTCTATTCAGCCATGGAGGATTTCCGCATCGATATTCTGCTGGAGAGTGGTCCTTCAGCACGAGCGGTTCAACTGAAGCTGGAACCCTTCACGCTTGTCGGTGCGACAACCCGGGCAGGCATGTTGACGTCGCCTCTGCGCGCTCGTTTCGGCATATCAAATCGACTTGATTATTATTCCCCGGAAGTTCTTGAACGCATCATCGTAAGAACGGCGACAATACTCGGCGTTGACATTGATGGCAGCGCTGCAGTAGAAATTGCCAGACGTTCACGAGGTACACCCCGGATTGCAAACCGTCTGCTGAAACGAGCTCGTGACTTTACCCAGGTTGCCAATGTCGCAACCATCACTGCGGAGCTCGCCAGAAAAACACTCGATGCGCTTGAGATCGATGATGACGGTCTTGACGATATGGATAAGAAAATCATGCTGACCCTCATCGAAAAATTTAACGGCGGTCCAGTCGGCATTTCCTCTCTCGCGGTTTCCGTCGGGGAAGAGCAGGAGACGATCGAGGAGGTGTATGAACCGTATCTTATCCAGACCGGATTTATCGCAAGAACATCCAGAGGGCGTGTCGCGACAAAAAATGCCTACATGAAATTTACCGGCTCATATCCCGCTGCAAAAAGTGATGGCCCTTTATTCAAGGGGGAGTAGGGGAGGAGAAATGACTAATGGCAATTGACTATTGAAATAATGGAAGATGGGGAGAAGGAATGTCTAATGACTAATTACTATTGACGAATGGAAGACGGGGATGGCTCGAAATGAATAAGGACTAATGTCTAATGACGGGCGAAGAATGGGTAATGGATAGTGGGCTAATGCCATTTAGCTATTAAGCTATTTAGCCATCAAGCCCTCCAGCTATTTTGTTTTTTTCTCGTCACTCGTCACTCGTCACTACTTCAACTATCTTCACCTTAGCACTTAGCACTTAGCACTTAGCACTTAGCACTTAGCACTATTCTCTATGTGTGTACTCCATCGCTTTTGTATACTTTTGGTGTTTCTGTCAGGCTTGATCCACAGCGGTTGCACAGGAAGCTCGACTGCGGGAAAACCTGACCGGGCGACAGCCGACTCTCTTAAGGAGGTATCAAGGAATCTCCTGGTGCAAGGCGCGTTGTCAGCGGTTAAGGGAGACTATCAGGATGCTATAGGGCAATACAGGAAGGCCCTTGTTGCAGAACCAAAAAACGCAGCCATAAATTTTTCTCTTGCAAAAGCTTTTGTCGCGTTGACTAATCCGGATTCCGCTCAATATCACGCGGAAAAGGCGGTGACTCTTCAGCCGGAAAACAGGTTCTACCGTCAGCTGCTGGCAGGTATTTATTTCGATATGAAATATTATGAAAAGGCAGCAGTTCAGTTTGAGCAGCTTGCAAAACGTTTTCCTTCAGAGTCGGGAAGCCTCTTTTTTCTTGCTCACGCCTATCTTGCCGATGAAAAGTATGCAGAGGCCCTGAATACTTTTTCACGTATCCTGCAGTACGATCCTTCAAATGAAAACGCCCGGATACAATCGCTATGGCTTGAACTGAAGTTGAAACGATATGATGCTGCGATAAAGAATGTGGAATACATGATCCGTGAGAAAGGAGGTAATGACAAATTGCAGCTTACGCGGGGAGAGCTTTATTATCAGTCGGGTAAGGTCATGAAAGCAAAGGAGATATTCATGTCGATAATCGGCGGCAACCCTGCGTTCATACCGGCCTGGATCGCGCTTATTGAAGCGCATGTCGAACTGGATGAAGAGGAGCTCTATGTGAAAGAGCTGAGGAGATTTTATGGCATTGACGCGATAGGATTTTTCCCTAAAGCAGAGTTTGTCAAGGCATTCATGGTCAGGAGTGAAAAGGATGTCTCCTACAGTGAGGCGGTTGGCGCCATGGTTGAAGAGCTGGTGTCATTCTATCCGTCTGAGTCAACCGTTTATGTACTCAGGGGGATGTTTCTTCGCGTACAGAAACGCTACAGGGATGCAGGAGCGGATTTTCTCAGGGCTCTTGAGATTGATTCTCATAATATGTTTGCCTGGGAGGAGTTTGCGTCAGCCTATATGTCGCAGGAGGACTATGAACAGGTTGTCTCTACGGTTTCTCAAGCCAGAAAACGAACCGGACGTTCATCATTGCGCCTCGATGTATTTGAAGGATACGCCCTGTTCCGTTCAGAGAATTTGAGGAAATCTGTCGATGTGCTTGAGAAGGCGCTCGGATCAGAAATAGAAGACAAGCCTTCGTGGTTGCTTGTTCAAGCCCATATTACGCTTGCTATGGCCTATGACAGGTTGCACGATCAGCTGAAAAGCATAAACGCCTACAAAGATGTGCTCAGTCTTGATCCGGAGAATGCCCTGGCTCTGAATAATCTGGCATATCTTTATGCCGAGAGAGGGGAAAATCTGAATGAGGCGATAGAGTATGCGAAAACAGCGGTTGAAACAGATCCTGATAATCCTGTTTACCTCGATACGCTCGGCTGGCTCTATTTTAAAACCGGTGAGAACGGTAAAGCACGAGAGTATCTGGAAAAAGCGCTGGCAAAAGACCCTGATGAGCCTGAGATTTATGATCATCTTGCAGAGATATACCGTGCACTCGGAAAAGAAACAAGAGCGAAGGAGTTTCGGGAAAAGGCTGATGTGTTGAGAAAACCTACTCCCTACTAACAGAAAAGGGTGCTCGATTTCTCGAAGCACCCTTTTCTGTTTCAGATCCTTTGTGGAATCGGCTGATTAATCATTCTCGAATTTTCTTGCTGCAAGATACTCATACGTTGCGTAGCGGGCATCGACTTCCTGCTGGATTTCAGCGAAGAACTCTTTTGCCAGGTCAGGATGACTTTTCTTGAGCATTCGGAAGCGGTTCTCCATATTGAGGAACTGCTCGACAGGGATTTTCGGCTTTTTCGAATCCAGACTCAAAGGATTTTTGCCTTCTTTTCTCCGGTCAGGATTGTATCGATAGAGAATCCAGTGTCCTGAGTCGACTGCAGCTTTCTGGTGTTCCATGCCGACAGCCATGTCTATGCCATGAGCGATGCAGTGAGAGTAGGCGATGATGATGGACGGGCCGTCGTATGCTTCGGCTTCAAGGAATGCTTTGAGCGTGTGCTCTTCCCTTGCTCCCATCGCTATGCTGGCGACGTAGGCGTTGCCATAGGTCATGGAAATCATTCCAAGATCTTTCTTCTCTAAAGGACGACCCGCGGCAGCGAATTTTGCGACTGCTGCTTTCGGCGTGGCTTTGGATGCCTGGCCTCCAGTGTTGGAATAGACCTCTGTGTCAAGCACGAGAAGATTG
>JAPHUN010000089.1 GCA_026193435.1 Chlorobium sp. | reverse complement strand
TCTCAAAAAGATTGCGGGCGATCGCTTCGGCCTGTCCGAGTTCTTCGGCTTTTATGCCGGGATACGCACCGGGAGTATCGATAAGGGTGACCACGGGTTTATTAAATTTTTCTGCCAGTTTCATCAGCCGCAGGGCCTTGCGATATCCTTCAGGCTGAGACATCCCGAAATTCCTGTACAGATTTGATTTCGTATCCCTGCCTTTCTGGTGCCCGATAACCATGACGGTCTGAGAAAAATCACTCTCTTCATCCTCAATTCTTGCAAATCCGCCAATCAATGCTTTATCATCCCCGTAATGCCGGTCTCCTGAAAGCTCCACGAAATCCTGCATCATCATATAAATATAATCAAGCGTAAAAGGCCGTTCCGGGTGACGTGCGAGTTGCACCTTCTGCCATCGGGTGAGGTTCTTGTAGATCGCATGCCTCAATGCGTCAACCTTTGATTCGAGAACCTCGATTTCCCTGCTCAGGCCTTCTGTTTCTGATAGGTTATGCTCGCCTGAACTTTGTTTCAGGCAGACCCGCATCTCGTTGAGCTTTTCCTCAAGCTCAAACAACGGTTTTTCAAAATCAAGTACTACTTTAGTTGCCATAACATCAGATGCATTTTTTATAAAAAAAGCCCATCAAGCGGAGGCTGGATGGACTATAAAAGCAGCGAAAGGAGGATCCATACAGAAAAAATCCTTCAAGCGACCTCATCTCTCAATGCCTTACCCGCCTTGAATTTTACCACTTTCTTGGCAGCGATAGAGATTGTTTCTCCGGTCTGGGGGTTCCGACCTTGTCGAGCAGCTCTTTCACCTGTTGAAAAAGTCCCGAAACCTACAAGAGTGATATCATCACCTGCTTTCAGACCAGCAGTCACAACGTTCACAAAGGCACTTACCGCCCTTTCCGCGTCGGCTTTGGTTAAACCAGCCTGGGATGCGATCTTCTCAACTAACTCAGCTTTAGACATAGGATATTTTTTTTTTGTTAGGCACAAACCGCTATAGCAACTGTAAACTACACTAAAAATAATGTAACCAGTCTCTTTCAAACATGCAATCGCTTTTTCCGTTAGCTCTTGATGACAGGTTTTCACAGATTGTTAATCACATTGCGCTGTATTATATTAAACTCTTTGTCGAACAACAAAAAGAAAGAGATAGAAAATCAGTTCATTTTCCACACTTTATGACATCCATCAGTAATGTATCGAAAGGCTCCATCATCCGCTTCAGAGGCGAGCCTCATCGTATTGAAAGCCTGATTCATCGAACCCCGGGAAATCTTCGGGCATTCTACCAGGCGGGCATGAAAAATCTCAAGACCGGACGGAATGTTGAATATCGCTTCAGTGCCGGCGACGCTGTAGACGTCATTGTTACCGAAAGAAAACAGTACCAGTACCTCTACCGTGACGGGGATGACTTCATCATCATGGATACAGTGACTTTCGACCAGATAAATCTCGCAAGAGAGATCATCGGAAGTCCGTCCCGGTTTATTACGGAAGGCATGCTTGTGGACATCGTCTTTGCTGATGATGGTTCCATTCTCGAAGCTGAACTGCCTACATTCGTGGAACTGGAAGTGACCGAAACAAACCCGGCGACAAAAGACGACAGAGCGACAAGCGGAACAAAACCGGCAATTCTTGAAACCGGCGCAGAGGTCAACGTTCCGATGTTTATACAGGCCGGCAGTATTATCCGTGTCGATACACGAAGCGGTGAATACATGGACAGAGTTAAAAAATAATCACCGCGCCAGTAAATCCTGAATGGGCGCCAATACAAAAGCACGACATTATGAACCTCAAGGAAATCCAGCAGCTCATCGACATGATCAATAATTCCGATATCGGTGAAGCTATTATTGAAGAAGCCGATTTCAAGATCACACTCAAAAGATCTTCGTCACTCACTGCAGCCGCTGCCCCGGTGCAGCCGATTAATCAATCTATTGCCCAGCCTGTCGCCCAACAGCCTACCGCTGCTGAATCCCGGGAGAAAAGCGATCAGCCCTCCGCACCTGCAAACGACGGACTGACTGAAATCCGCTCTCCTATCGTGGGAACGTTCTACCGAGCTCCCACCCCTGACGCCGAACCGTTTATAAATGTGCAGGACACCATAGAGAACGGCCAGACGCTCTGTATCATCGAAGCAATGAAACTCATGAATGAAATTGAGTCGGATTTTTCCGGTACTATTGTAGAGATTCTGGTTGAAAACGGACAACCCGTTGAATATGATCAGGTCTTGTTCCTCGTCAAGCCCTAAAACCAATAACACAGAACTTTGTTTAAAAAAATACTTATTGCAAACCGCGGCGAGATCGCCTTGCGAGTCATGCAAAGCTGTCGTGAACTGGGAATCAGCACCGTGGCCGTCCATTCAACAGCAGATCGAAATTCACTGCATGTCAGATACGCCGATGAATCCGTGTGCATCGGGCCGCCCATGGGAAAAGACAGTTACCTCAATGTGCCCCGCATATTGGCTGCCGCTGAAATCACCAATGCCGACGCGATACATCCTGGCTACGGCTTTTTAGCTGAAAACGCGGATTTCGCGGAAGTATGCACCTCTTCCGGCATCAAATTCATCGGTCCCGATGCTGAGATGATCCGCAAAATGGGAGACAAAAACACTGCGAGAAAAACAGTGATTGCAGCAGGAGTACCTGTTGTTCCGGGAAGCACGGGGTTGATATCGGATGGGAACGAAGCGCTTAAGACGTCCGAAGAAATCGGTTATCCAATCATCATCAAACCCACAGCCGGAGGCGGAGGAAAGGGAATGAGGGTGGTCAATGAGGCGGGTGAACTGGGAAAAGCGATCGCAACCGCCCAGAATGAAGCTCAGCAGGCTTTCGGTAACAGCGGCGTGTATATTGAAAAGTTTATTGAATGCCCCCGCCATGTAGAGATACAGGTGCTTTCCGATCAGCACGGCAACACAATACATCTCGGTGAACGCGACTGTACCATACAGCGCCGTCATCAGAAGCTCATCGAGGAGACGCCGTCACCCGCGATAAATGAGGAACAGCGAAGAAAAATGGGTAAAGCCGCAGTGGCCGCAGCCGCAGCCATAAACTATGAGGGCGCGGGAACTATAGAATTTCTGCTCGACAAGCATGGGAATTTCTATTTCATGGAAATGAATACCCGCATTCAGGTCGAGCATCCTGTCACTGAAGAACGGTACAGTGTCGATCTGGTCAGGGAGCAGATTATGATTGCTGCCGGTGAATCCATCGCTAAGCGCTCCTTCTCACCCAAAGGACATGCTATCGAGTGCCGTATCAATGCTGAAGACCCGGAACACGGGTTCCGTCCCTCTCCCGGTGAGTTACAGGTATTTCACACACCCGGCGGTTATGGCGTCAGGGTTGATTCCCATGGATATGCCAGCTACACGGTTCCTCCCCACTATGATTCGCTTATAGCGAAACTTATCGTTCATGCTGATACAAGGCAGGAAGCCATTGAAAGAATGCTGCGGGCCCTTGATGAATTTATCGTTGTCGGTATCAAAACAACCATTCCTTTCCACAAAAAACTTCTCCGTACTGAAGCGTTCAGAAGCGGTGAATTCGATACAGGGTTTCTTGACTCTGGCGGTTTTACGCTCTCATAAAACCACGACACAAAAAAAGAGACGGCCGAAGACCGTCTCTTTTTTATAGCATACAAATGTCTGCGTTCAGGCGCCTGTCACCTATCATCTTCAACTGATTCTGCCGCACCCGCATCTTCACTTTCCCGTCCATCCGCAAGCATATCGAGGCTCAGCTTGAGGTACTTCTTGAGTCCGGTTCCTGCAGGAATGAGTTTTCCGACAATAACGTTCTCTTTCAAGCCGGCAAGATTATCGATCTTTCCTGCAACCGCGGCATCGGTCAGCACCTTGGTTGTTTCCTGGAAAGAAGCCGCGGAAATAACGCTTTCAGTCTGCAAAGCCGCACTGGTTATTCCCAGAAGCACTGGGTGAGAAGTAGCCTGCAATGCCGGCTCGACGTCGATGAGCTGCTTGCTGTTTCTGCGAAGCTCACGGTTGAGTTTTATTATCTCACGAGTCTTGTAGAGCTGACCTTCATGAATTCTTGCCGGCGCGTCACCTTTTGACGTAACACGTACCTTCTCGCTGACATCACTGTTAGCCCGGATAAACATGGTTCTGTCAATGAGGTCACCCGGAAGCAGCTCGGTATCACCAGGCTCTTCAACCCTTACCTTCTGCAGCATCTGACGTACGATAACCTCAAGATGCTTGTCATTGATCTCAACACCGGCATTGATCTGGTAGACTTTCTGAATTTCATTCACCAGATACTGCTGCACGGCGTTAGGGCCCTGAATTCTCAGAATATCCTGAGGAGAAACCGCACCATCGGTCAACGGTTCACCGGCTGTAACCTCGTCGCCCTCATTGGCAAGAACGTGCTTACCGACCTGTACATAGTAGTTCTTTTCCTCACCGAACTCGTTTTTCACCTTGATTTCCTTACTGCTCCTGCGTTGCGGCCCAAAGCCGACATAACCGTCAATTTCAGAGACTATTGCCGGATCAGATGGAATACGTGCCTCGAAAAGTTCGGTTACCTTCGGAAGACCTGCGGTAATATCACCACCTACACGATCAAGGTTTCTCGGCACCTTGGCCAGCATATCACCGATCTTCACTTTCTTTCCGTTCTCGATAAACAGATTGGATTTGATCGGGACCGGATAGGTTTTGAGGGTTTCTCCCTCTTTGTCGACAATCAGAATCCTCGGCTCTCTTGTTTCCGAAGCCCGGAGTTTTGTGCGCCAGTTGATAATCACATGCTGGACATATCCGGTCTGAGGGTCAACCTCCTCCTTATAGGTGACACCTTTATCGATATCGACAAATTTGACCTCTCCCTCTACTTCTGCAATAATCTGCGTACTGTTCGGTTCGCTGCTGAACAGTACATCGTCTTTTTTAACAATATCTCCGTTCTTACAGACAAGATGCGCTCCATGAGGCACCTCGTAGCGTTTCAGGAATTTACCTGAATCAGGATCGAGAATATTGACCTTGCCGTTCTTCTGTATCACCAGAGTAACGATTTCAGGCATGCCGTCTTCATTGATCGTCTCCTGTTCCACACTCCTGATGCTTTCAAATTCAACCTGTCCGTCTATAGATGACTTTGTCTCGGTTTCAGCAATACCGCCCTGTGCCGTACCACCCTGGTGGAAGGTACGAAGCGTCAGCTGTGTTCCCGGT
>JAPHUN010000306.1 GCA_026193435.1 Chlorobium sp. | reverse complement strand
CGTATGTCCGCGCAGAGCGGCGGTGTTCAGAAGAACATTTTCGCTTTCGGCAAAAGCCGGGCCAAGCTGATGAGTGATTTTGATGTCTCCGTTACCTTTGAAGACGTCGCCGGAGTTGACGAAGCCGTTGAGGAACTGAAAGAAACAGTTGAGTTCCTGATGAACCCTGAGAAGTTTCAGCAGATCGGGGGCAAAATTCCTAAAGGGGTTCTTCTTCTCGGTTCTCCTGGAACAGGGAAAACACTCCTTGCCAAAGCTATCGCGGGCGAAGCGAAAGTTCCTTTTTTTTCCATTTCAGGGGCTGATTTTGTTGAGATGTTTGTCGGCGTGGGCGCGGCGAGGGTTCGCGATCTTTTTGAGACCGCAAAGAAAAACGCTCCGTGCATTGTGTTCATTGATGAGATCGACGCGGTTGGCCGAAGTCGCGGTGCTGGAGTCGGCGGTGGACACGATGAACGCGAACAGACGTTGAACCAGCTTCTTGTTGAAATGGACGGCTTCACGACAAGAGACAATGTCATTCTGATTGCCGCGACAAACCGTCCTGATGTACTCGATACAGCTCTTCTCAGACCGGGCAGGTTCGACCGTCAGATTATGATCGACAAACCTGATATTCGGGGGAGAGTCGCCATACTGAAAATACATTCACGAAAGACGCCTCTCGCCGAGGATGTGTCCATTGACAAGATCGCCCAGAGCACTCCAGGTTTTTCCGGAGCAGACCTGGCCAATCTGATCAATGAAGCGGCCCTGCTGGCTTCCCGTGAAGGTCGCAAGGATATTTCTCTGAGTAACTTCGAAGACGCCCGTGATAAAATCCTTATGGGCCCTGAGAGGAGAAGCATGTATATATCCGATGAGCAGAAAAAGATCACCGCGTATCATGAGTCCGGACATGTTCTGGTCGCGAAGTTCACCAAGGGCTCTGACCCGATCCACAAGGTAACTATCATTCCACGGGGCCGCTCATTGGGGCAGACAGCATACCTGCCCGAAGAAGACCGCTATACCCAGGACAGGGAAAACCTGATTGCCATGATCACCTATGCCCTGGGCGGAAGAGCGGCTGAAAAGCTGATTTTCAATCAGACAAGTACCGGCGCGGAAAATGATATCGAGCGCGCAACTGAAATCGCCAGGAAAATGGTGAGAAACTGGGGGATGAGCGATACGCTCGGGCCGATCAACTACGGCAACGGCCATAAGGAGGTTTTCCTGGGCAAAGATTACTCTCATGTAAGGGAATACAGCGAGGAGACAGCCCTGCAGATTGATGTTGAAGTGCGCAATATCATCATGGAATGTATGGATAACGCCAAAAATATTCTTCAGGAGAATAAGAACCTCCTGGACGCTCTTGCCGGTGAGCTCATGGAAAAAGAGATCCTGAACAGTGAAGAAATTGACGCCATTGTCGAAGCCGGCGGCAGCGATGCCGCGGTTTCTTAACCTGATATTCCGGAGCAACATTTCATGCAGATGATCCTGATGCTTTTTACGGGAGTTGTCGCGGGCGTTCTTTCCGGCATGTTCGGCATAGGCGGAGGGCTTATCATTGTCCCTGCGCTGGTGCTGATTCTCGGTTTTTCTCAACATACGGCAAACGCTACATCCCTGATAGCCCTGCTTCTCCCTGTAGGACTGCTTGGTGTCCTCGAGTATTACAGAGCCGGCAAAATAACCTCCGAGCACCTGTGGTACGGACTTTTCATAGCGATCGGCCTTTTTGCGGGAGCATTTTTCGGGGCGAAAATAGCCACTTCTCTGTCACAAGATATGCTTCGAAAAATTTTTGCGGTATTTATAGGAATTGTTGCGGTAAGAATGTGGTTACAATAATGACAAGTAAAGCAATCTAAACTTACAACTTAAGAGCTATGGGAAACACAACGACAAAAGCTGATCTTGTTAATACAATTTCTCACAGAACAGGACTGACAAAGCATGAAACGGAATCTGTGGTTGATTGCCTTTTCGACAGTATTATTGATTCATTGAAGGCCGGAAAGCGAATAGAGATCAGAGGGTTCGGGTCATTCAACATCCGTTATAAAAACGAGCGGCTTGCACGAAATCCCAGAACAGGCGAAAAGGTGTCGGTAGACGCGAAGAATGTTCCGACGTTCAAGATCTCCAAAGAGTTCAAGTCAGCGGTCAGCCAGAGCCTCAAGGTATAACGGCGGGATTGTCAGCAAGATCGTGCAGGGCAGGGAGTGCGAAACGAATGCCGCACAATATGCGGCACCCGGGTGGCGTTATCACAGATAGAATGGATCTTCTACAAGTTCAAATTCTATGACGTGCTTGTCGGTCAGACAGATTTTGATGTAGTGTCTGTTCTCTTCCTGAAAGATATCAGCATCTTTTTCGCCGGCATGAAGAATGATATGGCCTTTGCACCCGCCGATTTCCTTGCGCAGATCGCCAACCTTTCTGAACACGATGTTGGTATAGTGATCACCTTCACGAACTGCGATCTGACCATTTCCCTGGCAAAGGTCGGTTAACAGATCCGGCACGGCAAGAAGCGACATCTCCTTTCCTATCCATACACTGAGCAGTTCGAGATGAAACGGCAGAAAAACCGAGTTTCTGAACACCAGTCCCGTTTCCCCATCCTCTATAGCCTGTACAAATCCTTTCATGGGCAAAATATTGTTGAATTGTTGAATCGTGCTACTATAAAGATAGTCATGCCGCCCCGTGTAACAATACGAATATGCCAAATGGCTCAATAGCTGGTTAGCTTAATAGCTGGATAGCTAAATGGCTAAATGGCTGCTCAGCTAACCAGCCAACTTACTAAAGGACTTTTCAACCACCTTAACCCATAACACCTAACCCCTAACACCAGTCTTCAGTCTTCAGTCTTCAGTCTTCAGTCTTCAATAGTAAATAGTCATTAGACATTCCACACTCATTGCTCATTGCTCAGAACTATCCAGCTATTAAGCCATCTTAACACATAATACTGGATCTCCGGGTAAGACCCGTGAAATGGGGGCTCATATTTCACAGGTCAAGCCCGAAGATGACTGGAGGAGGAGAAACCACCTACTCCTAATAATTAAAAAACACCCACCATATTACAACAAATACCGGTACCAGTATCGGCAACGAATACTTGTAGACATATTCGACAAAACTGGGGACATCGACATCAGCCTGCTCTGCAATATTTTTCACCATGAAGTTCGGCGCGTTGCCGATATAGGTCATGGCGCCGAAAAATACCGATGCCACCGATATGGCAAGCAGATAGACATCCGAAGTCACATCAGCGGCGACCGGGGATGGTATACCATCAGCAAAGGTTCGTACAGCCTCAACTGAACCGATATCAGAGCCGAATTTTCCCATCGACCCTGCCAGAAAGTTCAGATAGGTAGGCGCATTATCCAGCACTCCCGAGAGGGCGCCGGTGAGCCAGTAAAACCGTGATACGGAAAATTCGGTCGCATGGGACTGGGCGTATGCTCCAATAAGCTCAAGGGCGGGGATCATGGTGGCGAAAATTCCGATAAAGAGAAACGCGACCTCCTTAATAGGCTCAAAGTTGAACTCGTTGCCTTTCATCGCATCCTTGTCGGCAGTTTTGAATGCTACAAAACCGACGGTAAACATAATGACTTCACGGATGCCGAACGGAACGTGAAACATTTTCTGCAGACTTGGAAACCCTGAGATGACTGCCGGGTCCAGGAAAACTGAAACAATAATCACTGCGAGAAAGATGAAGCTCCGTGAACCCTGTATTGCAAGCTTTTTGTCGGTGTCAGAGCCGAAATCGTCCGGAACGGTTCCTTTGCCGGCAAGTGCGTCGAAGATCATAAAGACACCGATCAGAACAACAATGGTCATAAGCCAGATGTACCAGATTTCAGAGAGTATCCAGAAAAACGGAACACCCTTCAGGAAACCGAGAAAAAGAGGAGGATCGCCTATAGGTGTCAAGCCTCCGCCGATATTGCTGACCAGAAAAATGAAAAACACAATGTGAAACGGCTTGATTCGCCCCTCGTTAATCCGCATAAACGGCCTGATAAGGAGCATGGAAGCCCCTGTCGTGCCGATGACGTCGGCAAGCAGCGCTCCCACGAAGAGCAGCGCGCCGTTAACTGCCGGCCTGCCGCGCGTCCCTATCTTGATGAGAATCCCGCCTGAAACGATAAACAGGGAGCTTATCAGGGCTATGAAGGAGATGTACTCTTCAAGAGTGTGCAGCAGGGCATGGGTGCCGTGATCCATCAGAAAACCGTAATAGAGCGCGACAACGGTTCCGAGTCCGACCGCGACTTTCGGATAGTGATGTTCCCAGAAATGGTGATAAAACAGCGGGCCGGTGGCAATCATGGCAAGCAATACGCAAAAAGGAATCACCATCCAGACCGGCGGCAGCAGATGATGCGCAGTTGCCGGGGCATGCGTGACAGCAGCATGGGAAAGGGAGGCCGTTTCTGCTGCATGAAGTACGCCACTGCATCCGATCCCTGCCATGAAAACGATCACGCACAATAACAAAGCTCGTAGGGATGTGTCTTTCATCGGTTTATTCCCCTTCGAACTCTGTCAGACAAAAAATCCTGTAGCCTTTTTCCTCAAGTTTTTTCTGACCGCCTATATCAGGCAAATTGACAATAAAGGCCATCTCGGCAATGACTCCTCCGACCTTTTCCACCAGTGAAGCTCCCGCCATAGCCGTTCCACCGGTAGCAAGCAGGTCATCGACAAGAAGGACACGGGAACCTTTCTCCAGAGCATCTATATGCATCTCAACCTTATCGGTGCCGTATTCAAGCTGATATTCCTGATCGACAACTGCACCCGGGAGCTTGCCCGGCTTTCTGATCGGCACAAACCCCTTGCCGAGAGTATAGGAGAGCGCACCGCCAATGATAAATCCTCTTGCCTCCATACCGATGATCATGTCAAAATCAACGCCGTTTTCAAGGTAGTGCTGTGAGAGCTGATCGATAACAAGCCTGAATCCGACAGGATCCTTCAGCAGCGTGGTAATGTCCCTGAACATAATCCCTTTCTTGGGATAGTCGGGAATGGTGCGAATGCGGGATTTAATAGCCATGGATGTGATCTGTTTACACTGGTTAAAACGTCGCAGAACATACCGTTCTGAAGAAGACGGCATGACGGCAAAAATGACGTTTAAGTTACAATTCTGCCTTCTAAAATCAAATCTTCGTTCATATTTTCTATAATGACCCTACGCTCTCTGCCGACAATATCTGTTGCTTGCGCGGAGCTCCCGATACGACACTGAACCCTGAGATAGTTCGGAGAATATCCGGAAACTATGCCCTTTTCACCTTTCACACCACGGTGTTCCTCGAAAAGCACCGCAAGCGTTTTTCCCAGGTAGCAGGATGCATACTCCCGCTGTTTCTTTTCAGCGAGCTCATGAAGCAGGCGGCTCCTTTCACGTGATACTGCCGATGAGACGTTCTGACGAATTCCGGAAGACACCTGTCTGGACAGTTGTGTGCCCGGCCGCAGCGAGCAGGTAAAAACATGCAGATAGGCTGCAGGTATGCTTTCCAGCAATCCGAACGTCGCCATAAAATCAGCTTCTGTCTCTCCCGGATATCCGGTTATGACGTCAGCGCCGACAGCACAGTGCGGAATGGCGCTCACTGCCTTCATCAATCGCTCCCTGTATCCTGTCGCCGAATAACGACGTCGCATTGCCGCAAGAATAGCGTCAGAACCGGATTGAAGCGGCAGATGAAAATGCGGCATGATCTTTGACGACGACGCGACCGTTTCTATCAGCCTGTCACTGAGTATATCCGGCTCTATGGAGCTGATTCTGATCCTGCTCACATCGACCGATTCCAGCTCAAGCAGGAGATCGACAAAAGTATTCCGGCCACTCCGGTAATCGGCGATATTCACTCCGGTCAAAACAATTTCATGATACCCTGCTTCCGCGAGCCTCCCGGCACCGGCCAGCACCGTTTCAAGCGGTACGGAACGGGACTTGCCTCTTGCAAGCGGAATGGTACAGTATGCGCAGGCATAGTCACATCCATCCTGGATCTTCAAAAATGCCCTCGTCCTTCCCTTCTCCCTCTTTTCCACCAGAGAATGGGCCGGCTCTGCATCCTGTATGGACTCCGGCGGAGAGAGCTCTCTGTAGACGGCTTCCTGCACCTCTGTCATATACTTTTCCGGGATATACTTTTCCCTGACACCGAGAATAACATGCACTCCGTCAATAGTTTCAATTCGATCAGGATGCAGCTGTGCATAGCAGCCCGTAACAGCTATCCTGCTCCGGGGATATCGCTTTATCATCTTCCTGATCTGCTGCCTTGACTTCTGCCCTGCCTGACTGGTGACCGCACAGGTATGAATTATTACCAGGTCAGGCATATCATCGCCCTCTGCGATCTCCCAGCCATTCTTAACGAAACGATCCAGTATAGAGGATGTTTCCGCATAGTTAAGTTTACAACCAAGCGTTATCGCGAAAACACGTTTTTT
>JAPHUN010000109.1 GCA_026193435.1 Chlorobium sp. | reverse complement strand
CGTTGTACCATCTCCGGGACCGGATCGGTGAAGAGACGCTTGTCTTTGCCGAAAAAGCAGGGATGGAGGGTAAAGATTTTTCAGGTGTCATCGATACCCCCTTTGCCGCATATGCAAAACAGGCGGGAAACCTGATCTTTTCAAACACGGTCGCTGTCGGCGTTGTCCTTGGTCTTCTCGACCTGCCAATCGACGCTTTCTCCGCCTATCTCACTGAGCAGTTTGCCGCCAAGGGAGAGGAAGTTGTCTCGCAGAACATCACCGCGGCCACCCTGGGGTATGAGTTCGGCAGGAAAACAGCACAAACGGAAGGAATTTCCGTGACACTTTCCCGCGCCCTGAAACCTGATCCCGAACTGCTGATTGACGGCAATACGGCAATGGGTATCGGTACGGTAGCGGGCGGATGCAATTTCATTTCTTCGTATCCCATGTCACCCGGAACGGGGCTGCTGACCTTTCTTGCCCGCAAAGCCGGTGATTTCAACATTGTCGTAGACCAGGCGGAAGACGAGATTTCGGCCATCAACGCGGCGCTTGGCGCATCGTACGCCGGTGCTCGTGCTGTCGTCACCACTTCAGGCGGAGGGTTCGCTCTGATGGAGGAAGGAGTCAGCCTTGCAGGCGCAACCGAGACCCCGGTCGTGGTGCATATCGGTCAGCGTCCCGGTCCTGCCACCGGTCTGCCGACAAGGACCGAGCAGGGGGATCTGAACCTGGCGCTCTATGCCGGGCATGGAGAGTATTCCCGCGTGATCTTTGCTCCGGGCTCATTCGCTCAGGCGATAGAAGTGATGCAAAGAGCGTTTGATCTTGCCGACAGGTACCAGACAACGGTGCTGGTGCTTACCGATCAGTTTTTTCTCGATGCAGTGGCTTCCGTTCGTGAGTCGGACATTGTCAGGCAGCCGGTTGTGAGCCATATCGTGAAAACGGACGACTCCTACAAACGATACGCCTTCACCGATGACGGACTTTCGCCCCGCGGGGTGCCTGGTTACGGTGACGGGATCGTCAAGGTGGATTCCCATGAGCACGATGAAAGCGGCCACCTGACCGAAAACTTCGGGTTGCGCCGCAGCATGGTTGAAAAAAGGCTTAAAAGGCTCGAAGCGCTTGGGAGGGAAGCCCTGATGCCGGAACGTTTCGGGCCTGCTGAATCTGAAACCGTCGTGGTGAGCTGGGGCTCGAATCGCGGCGTGCTTGAAGAGGCGCTCGATACACTGGGAAGGGATGATCTTTCAGGGCTCCACTTTTCCCAGATCTTTCCGCTTCATCCCGCGGTTCGGGAGCTGCTTGAAAACAGGAAGGTTGTTGTCTGTGAAAACAACGCGACCGGACAGTTCGCGGACCTGTTGAGCCGTGATTCTGGTGTGCATGTCGCGAAAAGAATTCTCAAGGCGACCGGCGAACCGTTTTGCGTCGAAGAGATTGTCAACGCGTTAGAGGAGGAATGAAATGACTGAAAATCCTTTTGACATGCCGGGCAAGGATATCAACTGGTGTCCCGGATGCGGTAACTACAAGGTGCTTGACGCCGTCAAAGGGGCGTTGCACGAACTTGATATCGACCGCAAAAATCTGGTGATGGTATCCGGCATCGGCCAGGCCGCCAAGATGCCGCAGTATATCAACGCGCATATGTTCAACGGCCTGCACGGCAGGGCGCTGCCCGTGGCGATGGGAGTGAAGCTCTCCAACCGTAGCCTTGTGGTCATCGCCGAGTCGGGTGACGGGTGCATGTACGGAGAAGGGGGCAACCATTTCCTGCACGCCATCCGCCGCAACTACGATATCACGGTGATTATTCACGACAACATGGTGTACGGCCTCACCAAGGGTCAGGCCTCGCCCACCTCGCAGATGGGCATGAAGACCCCGGTGCAGGTGAACGGGGTGATGCTCGAGCCGTTCAACCCGATAGCGGTCGCTCTCGCACTCGATGCTCCGTTTATAGCACGGGCAAGTATCGGGGACACCGATGAAACAAAGGAGATCATCAAGCAGGCGATTCAGTTCAAAGGATGTGCCGTTGTGGATGTTTTCCAGCCCTGTGTGATCTTCAACAAGCAGAACACCTACAAGTGGTTCAAGGAGAACACCTGCTATCTTCCCGAAGACTACGACCCGGCCGACCGCAAACACGCCTTCGAAAAAGCGATCGAAACCGAAAAACTGCCCCTCGGCGTCCTCTACCGCCACGAAGGTCGGGAACTCTACGAAGATCTCCTCGCCATCCCGGATACCCCCGCCTACGAACACAAGGTTTCCGAAGAAGCGTTCGAAAAGCTGCTCGCGGAGTACCGGTGAGGTGATGAAGATGTTCTGATGCATCCGTAGGGGCAGGCCCCCGTGCCTGCCCGTCTTCCAATGCCAGGCAGCCTCTCTCCCCATGACTGTCATATGGAACACGACCGACGCCCCGGGCAACCACGGGGGGTTGTGCCCCTACGGTGTATGTTTGGGATTTTGTGTGCAATCGGGATTTTCATGATCCAGAGCCCATTTCAGGGGATTGTTTGTGATATAGGTTCGCATCTCATGCAATTCCCGTTCAT
>JAPHUN010000088.1 GCA_026193435.1 Chlorobium sp. | reverse complement strand
GCGTAGAGTCTGATGAGTTTCGACGCGATATCCTTCAGGCGATTTTTTACTTTCTCTTTTTTTGCTTTCCACTTCGAGCTTCCAAGTTTTGAAAGTGACGGCAGGGAGCCTTCAGATGCGGTGTATTTTGAAAGGAGCCGGATGTTCTGGACATTTACGTAAAGCTGATCACCCCCCTGATACTCGATCAGGACGCTTTCCTGCTCTGAATCGCCGACCTCTATGGTTTCAAGTGCTTTGAAAATCCCGATCCCGTAATCCTCATGAACGATATAGTCTCCAATATTCAGTTTCTGGAGGTCTTTGAGTGAGATGCCTTTAAAGGCTCTTTTTTTATGAGACTTATGGGTATGCAGCTTGCCGAATATGTCTGATTCAGTGTAGACGTTAAAGCCGCTGAAGACAAAACCGGAGTGCAGGTTCAATGGCACCCAGTTTACTTCGATATGTGTCTTCAGGCCGATAGTGTCTATTTCTTCAGCAATGAATTCAGTAAGTTCCTCGATCTCTTTTTTTGAGTTGCCTACAAAAACCGTGTGCTGTTTGCCGGATTGTATCCGGGTGAGTTCCCTGGCGAACAATTTGAAATTCGCATGCAATTTTGTCTGGGCTTCTGCATGGAAATCAATGGACTGTTTTTCAATCCGGTTAATGCCCAGGCATCGGAACCGCATCAGTTTGTCCTCATAAGCAGCTCTGTTTTCATGAGCGCTGAGAGAGGTTATGTCATCGATAATGAGTAACGTTTGAGCGGGAAGATGGTCGAGCAGATTCCATGATTTCTCAGAGTCGCTTTTCTTGTCAGCAACAAAGTTGCCGCCCAGTAACGCCCTGTCAAGACGGGCGCCTGAAAGCTGACTGCCGGTGTCAAAGGAGCGCAGCGAGGTAACCGTATCTCCGAAGAATTCTATTCGGACGGGCGCTTTTGATCCGAAGGGGAAGATATCGATAATTGATCCACGTGTTGAATACTCTCCCTCTTCTTCAACGAATTCGCTTTTGCTATAGTCGTTTTGCAGAAGAAAGTTTTTCAGTTTGCCGTATCCGGCCTCTTTATCAATCTGTAGAGTAAAGAGCATGGAATTCTGCTCTTCAGGGCAGTGCAGGGGCGTCAGCAGATCATCAAATGAAGCAAGAAGAACGATTTTTTGATCGCTGGAGAGTTTGCCGAGCGCAGCAGAGAGTTCGTCTGAGACGGTATGCACCTGTTCCGGTTGAAGCAGTTCGGAAAGATCGTTATCATAGAGGTCGAATATGCTCTGCGAAGCCAGTACCAGGACAGGGATGCCGAGATCAGTAAACAGTTGCACGGCAAGCAGCGTGGCCAGAGAACCCTGAATGCCTGAAATTTCTGTTATTTCAGAGCATGGCTGGTTGGTATTGCGTTCGTACGATGAAAGCATTCGCGTTTTTATGTCGGCATAGGCTGGATGCTGTCTGATGGTGCTGAGAAGGTAGGAGGCTTTTCTTCCGGTTATTTCTGTGTTCTGCTCCGGTTTTTCTCCGTCCCGGTTTGAAGGGGTTTCATGTGAATTCTGCATAACGTATTCTATTCCTGAACTTAGGCGGCTATCTTCTGAAGGTTGTGACAGACAATGAAGTCAAAAGCGTCTCTATCCTTTGTTAACTGAATTGTTGAAGAAAAAGATGTCGGATTTCTCATGTAGTTGCTATACTGTCATGCTGCACGCTAAGCAGCATCGATTTGACGCACGCTTCTGTCCGAGCACTTCGACCCGTTAATTATGCGAAATATACTGGAAGTAAAAAACCTCAGAACCTACTACTCGACTGACAGCGGAACAGCAAAAGCGGTTGATGGGGTCAGCTTTTCTCTTGGACGCAACCGCACCCTGGGTATCGTTGGAGAGTCAGGGTGCGGGAAATCAGTGACAGCGTTATCGATCATGCGTCTGATTCCCATGCCTCCGGGGTATTTTGCCGAGGGTGAAATTCTCTGGAATGGTCAGGATCTCCTCAAGCTTTCTGAAGAACAGATGAGGAGGTTGAGAGGAAATGATATCGCTATGATATTTCAGGAACCGATGAGTTCCCTCAATCCTGTATACACCTGTGGATACCAGATAATTGAACAGATATCTCTGCATCGGGATGTTTCAAAAAAAGAAGCGAAGGAGCAGGCCGTAGAGATGCTTCGTCTTGTCGGTATTCCCAATCCTTCGGAACGTTTCGATTCCTATCCGCACGAACTGTCGGGAGGGATGCGGCAGCGTGTGATGATCGCCATGGCGTTGTCGTGCGATCCGGCGTTGCTTATAGCCGATGAGCCGACTACGGCGCTCGATGTCACCGTTCAGGCACAGATACTTGAGCTTATAGGCAAGCTTCAGGGGGTCACGGGAATGAGCGTGATCCTCATTACGCACGATTTCGGAGTGATTGCCGAGTTGTGTGAAGATGTTCTGGTCATGTATGCGTCAAAAGTCGTGGAAGGCGGTAGCGTGGCAAACATTTTTTCCAACCCGCTCCATCCCTATACTGCCGGACTGCTGCGATCGATTCCAAGGATCGGTTCGAAAAAAGAGCGTCTCAATGTCATTGAGGGAAATGTCCCCAGCGCTACCCGACTTCCTGAAGGATGCAGCTTTGCCAATAGATGTCCTCTTGCTGACCCTCATTGTCACGAATTCGAGCCGGAGCTGAAGGAGTATGAGCCCGGTCATCGTGCGGCTTGCTGGAAAATCCCGGTATGAGGAGACCGGAGCGCGATCTTATTTAACGATTTCGTAACATTATCCGGCCCTCTCAGCCCCTTTGGCTGGTGTTGGCGGTTGCCGAAAAGCTTTTTATTATGTCTATATTTGCAGCTGTAGTGATAATTCATAATAGTGGCAAGAGGCGACTGACAGGAGACACGCTGCCCCGAAAACAGTAATTGTCTGATTCCCCTGTGTCCCGTGGCTTTTGATTTCTTTTCGTGACCGGTCACTTGTCACTCCTAACTGTTTCTTTGTGAAGCTATGTCAGACCCATTGATTCTTGTCGTTGAGGATGACCGTAACCTTGCTAAACTACTGAAATACAATCTCGAAAAAGCAAGTTACAAATGTATTCTTGCTGAATCCGGTGAGGAGGCTCTTCAATTGCTTGCCGATAGAGCTGTAGACCTTGTGCTTCTCGATGTCATGCTTCCGGGGATCGATGGTTTTGAGGTTTGCAGAAAGCTGAGGCAGCAACAGCTGCACAGGGAACTGCCTATTGTACTGCTGACAGCGAAGGGTGAGGAAATCGATAAAGTATTGGGATTTGAACTGGGGATAGACGATTATGTCGTCAAGCCTTTCAGCCCGCGCGAACTGAATCTGAGAATCCGGGCTATACTGAAACGTGACCGCAGGGGTAAGCAGGATGTAAGAGAGGTGCTTGTCTGTGATGGTCTGGAGGTTGATATTGCGCGCCATAGCGTGAAACTCGATGGCAGGGACATTGTCCTGACACTTATGGAATTCAAGCTTCTTG
>JAPHUN010000007.1 GCA_026193435.1 Chlorobium sp. | reverse complement strand
CACAGATGTACATGGTTCCTGAACGGTCTATTGCAAGAGCTTCCCAGTCTATATTCCTTGCTTCGGGAATGATGATCTGTCTGCCCGATTTGCTCTTTATCTCACCTTTTCCGCTTAACGGAACAATCGCCGGAGGGTTGCCGGAATCGTTTATTGCCCAGTACACCTCTTTATGGATAAGGCTTTTTGCGAGGCCCGAGATTTCTGTTCCCGCGCTTTTTTCAACGATGGAGACCGGATTGAGCCGGAGTGTATGTTCTTCTGTTTTCCTTTGGGCGCAACCTTCGAATACAAGCCCTGAGATAACGGATACAGTCAGAATAACGATCTGTCGTATGTGAGCGGTGTCTGTCATATTTTTTGTTGTAACCTAAGTTGATCGTTTCAACAAATGCTTTATGGTGCCAACAGTATACTATCTAATGCGTTGTGCTGAATCTTTTTACAGCGAACATCTCACCCGACGGGTTGTGCGACCATACTGCAGAAAAATTGCATGTGTTGAACCCCTGTGGGATTGTCGGTCATGCTGCATCTGCTTCGTTACAGGGAACTCGCGGTAGTACACTACAGCGGCGTCCCCTGTGCCTTGCATCTACAGCATGCTCAACAATCGCTCAACGTAGGTTTAAGATACCCGGATTCTCATGTTACAGTAAGCCGAATGCCTGCTGCGTAGCATCTGTTTTCAGAAGCGTAACAGAGCGGGCTGGTCGGGCATGAGCATTCTTTGTATATAAGGTACGAGAGATACGTATACCGGAACAAGAATTCTTCTTTATTATGGTACCTGAAAAGCAGCCAGTAAAGCCTTATCGCATTGCAATCGAATGGAAGGAAAGCAATGATTTTGTTTTTTCCTGTGACTATCAACCTGCTGTCGGTAACAGCTCCGGGACGGAGAGCAAAATCACGCATACACACTGGTTTCCTCATATTCAGAAAGCGATGGGAAATGTGCTTAAAAAGTTGCGAAGGGAGCATATTACTTTTCCATTGTTTCTCATTTCACTTGCTCTTGAGCACCGTCATCTCCTGAATGAGATCGATGAGTTGCTCAGAGCATTGCACGCAAATCTGAACCGGCAGCAGGGCGAGGGACGGTATGAATGTTTTATCCGTGGCGAGAGCGATAAGGAGGTCAGCGGATAATATTTCCATCTGGACCGAGTTCGGGATAGTGCCGGTTCTGTTGGGCAAATTTTTTACTTACGGCCGGATAGGCCAGTTCAAAAAGACGTTTTTTCATATACTCTTCAGATAATCCCGGTCGGCTGTAGAGTCCTGCTTCGGTTCTCTGACGCTGAGCCTCGAAAAGTATGACCGCAGCAGCTACAGAGACATTGAGCGATTCAACCATACCGTGCATTGGAATGTGTATGCAGCGGTCGGCTCCGGAGAGTGTTTTTGCCGAAGGTCCGAAGAGCTCCGCCCCCATGACAATCGCCGTAGGCATCGTGTAGTCTGGTGTTCTGAAGTCTACGGATTCCTCATGGTGATGTGCTACAAGAACCTGCATTCCCTGTGCTCGTAAACACGCAAAGGCATGTTCAGTAGTTTCGTGCAGTTCAAGGTTGACCCATTTGCTGGAGCCTCTTGCTGCTCTCTGTTTGTTTTTGATGGTTTTTTCTTCCGAAACAGCATGAACGGTTTCTATACCGACGGCGTCACAGCTTCGTATGATAGCGGAGAGGTTATGCGGTTTGTTAACGTTGTCCATCAGAACTGTCAGATCAGGCTGACGATACGCCAGTAGCTGCTTTATTTTTGAGAAACGTTCGGGGCTGATCAATGGCCTGAGGTTTTGAGCTTTGATGAATACCGTATTTGTCTTTTTCTTTTCGTGTCGAGATCGTTTATTGTAATAAAAATGTTAGAAGCATAGAAAATCCATTATTATTAAAAAGACGGCAACCCGTTCAATAGTACGAACATGAGCAAGTTTCTCAAGTATTTTCTTCTCATCCTGGTTCTGGTCACGACTTCCGGTTTCATTGTTCTGCAAGTCCTGAAACCTCGCCTGAACGGGTTTATCAAGCAGGCTCTCAACAGTGCAGTCGATGCAAATGTTGATTATGGTGACGCGGATATATCGCTTTTCCAGGCATTTCCCGCCGTAAGCCTCTCCTGCAAAGATCTGCAGGTTCTCGACAAGAACTTTTCCGGTCCGGATACACTGGCGACCGTAGAAAGGTTTTCGGTCGCATTTGACCCGTTTTCGGTTTTTTCAGGAGAACTGAAGATTGCTTCTTTGAGGGTAGATCGCCCGATGATACACATACGGATTGACAGTGCCGGTCGAAACAATTGGGATATTTTTCCTCCTGCAGATCCGTCAAAAAGTTCGCAAGAGCTCTCAGGGCTTAATCTCCTGTTTCGTGATTTTAAGATAAAAGACGGATATATAGTATTTTACGATAGCAAGAAAAGCAACTCTTTTCTTGTCGAAGGGTTCAATTATGAGATGAAAGGACGACTGAGCGGCCGCTCTTCAACCCTTCGGACCAGTAGTGTCATGGACAGTCTCAGCGTGACCATTGGCGGCATGTCACTGCTTAAAAAAACACGAGCGTCATTTACAGCTGAAATTGCGGCTGACCTCGAGAACAGGAAATTTCAGCTCAAGGACAATCGACTGGCTCTCAATGAGATGGGTATCGTTCTGGATGGTACGGTTTCACTGCTTGATGACGCAGTGAATACCGATCTTGATTTCAGGGCGGACAACGTCGAATTGAAGGAGTTGCTTTCTCTTCTTCCGGTACTCTATGAGAACAACTACAAGAAACTTGACGCCCGGGGAGGCGTGAGATTTGCAGGCCATGTAAAAGGGCTTTACAGAAAAGAGCAGTTGCCCGCTTTTGAGCTGGCGCTTGATGTCAGTGACGGCAGTTTCGGTTATGAAGGTGTACCGGTAAGAGCTGAAGAGATCTCTTTCAGCAGCAGCGTGACAAATCCCGGGGGTAACGCAAATAAAACCTCGTTCTCTATTCCTGAACTTACTCTCAGGATTAACGGCAAGCCGGTTGTGATGAAGCTCGATGTCAAAACACCGGTTTCCGATCCGTATATCGATGCGGCAATCAACGGTTCTCTGAATCTCTCTGATTTTCAGAAGATCTATCCGGTAAAGGGTCTTCAGTTGTCGGGTGAATTGCGATCGAATGTTGTCGTGAAAGGAAATCTTTCAGCCTTCAACGCCGGTGTATCCGGCGTACAGAGAACGGAAGCCTATGGCTCGATCATGGCGAAAGGATTGAAAATATCCTCTGAAAAATTTATGCCCGAAATAGCGATATCATCCGCTCAGCTTAATCTTTCTCCCGGCTACATTAATCTGGTCGATCTGCAGTCGAGAGCGGGAAAGAGCGACTTTTCAGCAAGCGGCAGACTGGAAAACTATATCGCCTTCATCCTGAAAAAAGGTGATCTACAAGGATCGCTCAATGTTCGTTCCGGTTTTGTGCAGCTCGATGAATTTCGGAATCTGGAGGAGCAGCAACAGCCTCTGCTGCTCCCTTCTCATGTTTCCCTGCGGTTTGACGGTATCTTCAACAGGGTGGTGTTTGGGGATATGCAGTTCGAGGGGGTCAAGGGTCTCCTGGTACTCGATGACGAAAAACTGGATTTCAGGGATATCTCTGCTGAATCACTTGGAGGCAAGGTTACCATAAACGGATACTACAGTACCAAAGAAGGAATAACCGATACGGATTTCAGCATTACAGCAGCTGAAATGAATGTTGTCCGCTCATATAAAGCCATTACGCTGCTGGAGACTGTTGCTCCGATCGCCGGATATGCAAAGGGGGATGTTTCAGCAAACCTTTCCATGAGCTCCCGCCTCGATAAAAATTTCAAGCCGGTTCTTGAAACGCTTACAGGCAAAGGCCGTGTCGAGACGAAAGGACTGGTCATCGAAGAGTTTCCGCCGATCAAAAAGCTTGCTCTTCTTCTCGATGTTCAGGCCCTCGATACTCTCAGGATACCTGAAACGGCGATTGATTTCGCAATCGATAACGGGCTGGTCACTACCGAACCGTTTTCATTCACCGTTAATGATATAGCCGTTAAAGGTTCAGGCGTTACAGGTTTTGATAAAACCCTTGATTGGAAAATCGGGCTTCAAATCCCCAAAAAATATATCGGTCAGGCAGGGATAAAAACCATTTCAGGCCTGCTTCAGAAACTTTCACTGGATAACAAGGGGTTTTCTCTTCCTGACACGGTTCTTGTGGACGCGGCGTTACGAGGCTCGGTCACCAGCCCTCAGATCGGCCTTGATGTTGGCAGGACTGCTGAACGTATGGTGTCGCGCATCAAGGAGCGTGTCACGGAGAAAATTTCCGGAGAAATTCGCGATAGACTTCTGCCCGGATCAGGTGGTGACAGTGCAGATGTTGACGGTGGGAGCGTGACCGACCTCTTGAAAAAGGGCGCAGGGGAGATTCTGTTTAAGAAAAAACAGCAGACCGCTGAAGATAGTGCGGGAGAAGAAGGAACAACAAAAACAAAAACAGGGTTACCTGCAATTATCGGGAATATACTGACTCCTCAGGAAAAACGTAGTGTTGAGCAGCCAAAAGAGGTTGAGGCTGAAAAATCTCCCGGCGAAGTCGAAGACAGCTCCGGTAGTGAACAGCCGCAAGATTCGACCGCTCAAAGCGGGTCTGGAGAGAATCCTTCAGGGGCGCGAAACATTCTTGACCTGATTCGATGAACTGCCCCGGATCACCTGAAAGGCCTGGTTCAGAAGCGGAGGAAGGTATTGAGGAGACAGGAAAGGGCGGATTACAATGCTGCTTCGATGTGAAGAGCATATCAGGATCGTCAGGGAAGCGGTAAGAACAGATGAAAGGGTATCTTTTTTATATATGAAGCGTTTTAATAATCACGATAAGCATCCTCATCTCGAGCGACTTCTGAACAATTCAAAAAGCGTCAGTCTGGAAAGCGACACGAGAATTCTGATCCTCAGCGATTTGCATATGGGTAACGGGGGCAGGCGTGATGAATTCAGACGTAATGCCGAGCTGGTTGAAGTAGTTCTGGAAAATTACTATCTCTCGGAAAAGTACAGCCTGATTCTCAATGGTGACGTGGAGGAGCTGTTCAAGTTTCCGCTCAATGACATTGTTGATACATGGCGTGATATATATGAGCTTTTTCTCCGGTTCAATGAGAATGGTTATTTTTACAGGACCTTCGGCAATCATGACGCTTCTCTGCAGGATGAAAAAGACTATATACTTGCGCCCTACCTGCTCGAATCCCTGAAGCTCTTGTATGGCCCGGAAAGCGTTCTTGTTTTTCACGGTCATCAGGCTTCTGTATTTCTCTGGGAAACTTATCCGATTGTAAGTCGATCCATTGTCTGGTTTTTGCGCTATATCGCCAAACCTTTCGGTATCAGAAACTTTTCTATAGCCTATAACAGCCGGAGGCGGTTTGCGATAGAAAAGTCTATCTACGATTTTTCCAACCAGTCCAAGATTGTTTCAGTTATCGGTCATACCCACCGTCCTCTTTTTGAATCACTCTCCAAGGTGGATTATCTGCGATACAGGATCGAGGAGTTATGCAGAGCGTTTCCGGCAGCCGAAACGAAGGAAAAGGATAAAATCAGGAATAAGATATCGACACTCAGGGAGGAGCTGGATGCCTGTTTCAGAAAGGGGAAGCAGATCGGGCTTCGCAGCGGTGTCTACAACAATCTGACCATACCGAGTGTGTTCAATTCCGGGTGCTCGATAGGAAAGAGGGGGATTACCGCTCTGGAGATAGACCATGAAAAGATTCGGCTTGTCTACTGGTATAACGGAAAGCAGAGCAGAAAATTCCTGAGTGACCGGGACAGTCGCCCAATGCGGCTGCCGGGAACCGGATACTACAGAATCGTTTTGAATGAGGATCATCTTGATTATGTTTTTTCTCGCCTCCACCTGCTTGCATAAGGAGGATTTGCGAAAGTCAGAAGTCAGAAGTCAGAAGTGGGAAGTTGGAAGCTCGGGACTCAGAACTCAGAACTCAGCACTGAGAAAAGAGAACTCTCCAAACGTATTTGCCGTTTAACCTGACACAATACCCTGTTATGAGCAGATTTCAGAACGTGCTGCTGATGGTCGTACTCATATCTTTTGTGTTCTGCCGGTCATTGCAGGCTGAGGAGTCTCTTCTTTCGAGATATGATCTGAACCGCCCGTCTTCCAGACTGAAGCTTCCTGCAGAGCTGAAGGAGGTTTCAGGAATTACAGTATCTGAAAATGGTCGTCTTTTTGCCCAGAACGATGAAGAGGGGAAGGTATATGAACTCGATCACGATACCGGAAGGATCAGAAAACGATTTTCTATCCGGGAAAAACGCTGGTTTGGTAATCTTCCTGTCGAGGGTGATTTTGAAGATATCGCGCTTGCCGGTAATCGTTTTTTTATGGTTACCAGCGCAGGGGTGCTCTACGGGTTTTCCGAAGGCAAGGACGGCCAAAGCGTACAATCTCTCAGGTATGAGACCGGACTCAATGATCTCTATGACGTTGAAGGGCTTTGTTACGATCCCGAGACTGAATCGCTGCTTCTTGCCTGTAAAGAGTATCCGAAGCGGTTATCATTGAAGCTGCTCCTGGGTAGTAAAAAAAAGAAATCCACTATCAGGGAGAAGCCGGTGTATGCATTTTCCCTGAATACCATGACTTTCGATAGAACGCCAAGATTTCTCATTGACGTCGGTGAATTTCTCAAAAAGAGCAAACGTGTGAAATTCAAACCATCAGCGATTACGCGTCATCCCGGTACAGGAAATTTTTTGGTGCTTTCGGCTGTCGGGAGGCTGCTTGTGGAAATTACTTCTCAAGGAACTCTTGTGGATGTTGTCAGGCTTTCGTCAAAAGATCATCCTCAGCCTGAAGGTATTGCTTTAACTGCAGATAATGAGCTGTTGATCAGTAATGAAGGGGTCTCCGGAAAAGCAACGCTGCTGCGATACAGTATGCGTAAGTAGCCGGGTTTGTCAGGTTTTGGTCTACGCCCCGGTTTTATTTTTCCAAAACTCGTATATTATAAATATTCAACGAAGAGAATAAAGAGCTTCTGTTGATCATGGCCGTGCGCTTACAGGAACGTTACTGCTTTCATCCCTGTTTGTAAGCGATAGATCCCATGCACATCGAAAATGTCAAGAGATTTGATCTTATGAGAGACTT
>JAPHUN010000270.1 GCA_026193435.1 Chlorobium sp. | reverse complement strand
CTCGATCCGGCATCCATGCCCTCCGGATAGTCATGCCGGACTCGATCCGGCATCCATGCCCTCCGGATAGTCATGCCGGACTCGATCCGGCATCCATGCGTTTTTACCGGAGAAGAATGGATTCCCGTGTAAGACCTGTGAAATAGATGCTCAGATTTCACGGGTCAAGCACGGGAATGACAGGAGAGGGGGACAAGTGTAAGTCAAAAGGCAAAAGTAAAAAGTGCTGGATGGCGAGATAGCTCGAATATGTCCGAAAAAGGCGAAAGATTTTTCGCCCCTACCAGTTACCTGTCTTGCGTTATATCAATAGTAAATAGTCATTAGTCATTTCCCCCCATTCCCCCTTCCAACTTCTGGATTCTGACTTCTGACTTCCTACAGGCTATCCCTCATTATCAATTATCCACTATCCATTATCCATTACCTGTTCCCTCGTCACGCAAACAACCCGTCCATGGGTACGATCGGCAGAGGCGTCGGTTTCAAGCCCTCTTTGCGACAGATTGCGTTTGCCGCGAGACGGCCGGTGAAAGCGGCTGCTTCCATGAGAAAAACCGGCGCATCGACTTTAACCCAGTCTCCGGCGAGAAAAAGATTATCCAGCGGCGTCTCGGAAACCGGTCGTCCGGCATGATCTCCCGGTGCCCAGCGCGTAAAGTTCTGCTGCTGCATGTAGACGTCATAGAGAATCCGGGCATCCCTGGTTTCCGGAAACATGTGATGCATCTCCCCCAGCATCGTCTGTTTGATCACCTCGTCAGAACGCATATCACCGGGAGCGATGGCATAGGCATGCAGTTCCACAACACTGCCCCCCTGTTGCTTTGCCCACGAGATAAAAGGCTCCTGAAACCTCGAAAACAGAGAGATCGAATCCGTATAGGTATACCCCGCGACCGTATAAAACGGATACTCCGCGGATGTGAGCGGTTTGTCCAGCCAGAGCCTCCAGACAACATAGGGATCAGCTGTTCCAAGGGCAGCGATCTGCGATGCAAACTCCGGCTGCCGCATCGCTGAACGTTCGACAATCCTCTTTGTGCCGGAAACGTCCGCGGCCAGCACGCAGTAATCACATTCCAGAACCTCTTTGCCGCCCGTGGTTCCGGAAAACACCAGCAGTTCCTGACCGGCAACCGTCACGCCGAGTTTTCCAAGAGGCGCTTCAGGAGGTCCGCTTACTACAGTCCCGTTTCTGTCAAACATCCCTGCATGACAAGGGCAGAAAAATCCTCCGGACTTCCCGTCAGGAACAACCGGACACCCCATATGCGTACAGGTAGCGTCAAAAGCGATGTACTCGCCGTCACGTCTTGTCAGCAGCACCGCCATGCCGTTCTCGCCTTTAAACGACGCCCACTCACCCTCTCTGACCTCTGCAGCATCGACCCTTACGACAAGCGCGCCCGAACCTCCACCCTCCAGTTCGACACCGGAAACAGACTGACCGTCAACGACAATCCTGCTGACCTTCTTTCCCAGGAGCATCCTGACTCCAAGCTCTTTCAGCCGCCGTTCCATAGGACGGATCAAGGCATCCATACAATTCCTTGTCGTAATCCGGTACCCTAACGCCTCAGGGCTCCCCATGAAGTAGAAATGAAAATACCGGATCGCCTCAGCCGCTGAAAGAACCTCCATCCTGTTCATGGTCGCATCGGAAAAAGGATGCAGGACCGTTCTGAAAAACGGTTCATAGATATCCTGCTCCCGACAGAATGTCAGAAAATCAACACCGTCATACCGTTCAAAGGTACGGTCATACTCATAGCGAAACATGTCCAGAACAGGCAGCATCTGCCTGAAATCCTTCATTATGGGAATAACGTCGAGCGACGACGACTGCTGCAAGACAGAAAACAGGTTAAAGGGAAACAACTTCGGGGTGTTGCCGAACACTTCAAGCGGCTGCTCCCTGAACAGCACCGGATAACCCGGAGCGGGCATGAAAACGTCACCTACCCCCGACTCGGCGAACAGCTCGTTGAGGTTGTAGTACTGGTTGAAGTATCCGTGAAAACCGTGTTCCACTGGAAACCGCGTCCCCAAAGCGTCAACCTCCCAGCCGGTCAGCTTTCCGCCAGGCTCTGCAGAAGCTTCGACAAGAGTAACGTCAAAATTCCTGCGGGCAAGCTCCATCGCGGCACTGATCCCTGCAAGACCACCACCGACCACAACAACCTTACCGGGCTCATCAAGCCGTTCTTTCAACCCGTCGGCATCCTCTCCCTCGCTGTATATCTCTTTGCGTGGCTGGTAATAACCGAGTGTCCCGGCAGCACCAACTGCCGCGATACCGCCGCCGATAGCGCTCCTTTTAAAAATTTTCCCGAGAAACTCTCTGCGATCCATAGGGTTCAGGTATATTCGTGTTGACATGCGCGTTCATGGCATATATTTACAACCTAAATACCTTTTTAACAACCTCACCGCATCTGATGGACAGAAAGAACACTGTACAGGCCACCCTTCGCAAAGCCGAAGCGTGCGGCTTCTGCGCGGCGGGCTTTTCATCAATTGCCCCCTGCGGCGAAGAGAGCACGAGGCTCCGGGAGATGATCCGGGAAAACCGGCATGGCGAGATGCTCTACATGCAGAAAAACATCGCTTCAAGAGACAACCCTGAAAATCTTCTGCCGGGAGCCAAAACAGTTTTTTCCGCAGCATTGCCCTATCATTTCCCTCTTGAAACCCATGCAAAGAGCGGGAGGATCTCCCGTTACGCGATGATACGTGATTACCACAGGGTCCTGAGCGAAAAACTTGAAGCGGTGCTTGCATGCATACGTGAGAACCATTCAGGAGAGGTGAACGGAAAAGTATGTGTCGACGGCATGCCGGTCTTTGAAAAATCCTGGGCTGAAAGGGCAGGATTGGGCAGAAAAGGAAAAAACACCATGCTGATTGTGCCTGATGAGGGCTCGCTGGTCTTTCTCGGTGAAATCCTGCTGGACATCGAACTGCCTTTTACCCCGCAGCACCTGCCTGATCCCTGCGGAGAGTGCTGCTCCTGCATCAACAGCTGCCCGACCGGGGCGATCATTGAAAAGGGAAAAATTGACGCGAGAAAATGCATCTCCTACCTCACCGTGGAGCTGAAAAGGGAGTTCACCCCTGAAGAGTCCGGAATGACCGGAGAATGGATGTTCGGTTGCGACATCTGTCAGGAAGTCTGCCCGCACAATCAGGAATCGATGAAGAAAAAAACAGCCACCGGTTTTGAGCCTCTGAAAGAACTCCTTACGATCACCCCTGATGAGATCCTTTCATTGACGAAGTCAGGTTTCAAAAAGCTTTTCGCATCAACACCCGTCTACCGTACCGGACTCAAGCGCCTCAAACGAAACGCAAGAGCGGTTCTTGAAAACCTGAATAATGAAGTCAAAGGTCAAAAGTAAAAAGTCAAAAAGGAGCGGAAAACATGACTCTACTTTGATCCTTCACTGCCTTTTTTGGCATTGATAACGATTGAAGCAATTATCTTCGACAACTGCGATGATTCATTGATTAATTCGTCGCAGCTTTTTTTCATATCTTTCTCTTCATTCCCGATCGACCTGATGATACGGAGCCAATAATTCGACTCTTTCATTTCACGCAAAGAAATCTCAGTTTTATAAATAAAATCCTGTTTTGAGGATCCTGCAAGCGCTTCTTCATAATTTGCACCTGATGAGGTTGCTGATTTACATAGTTGGTAAGAGATAACCTGATACTCAGATGATCGCGGAAATTTTCTAATAATACCAATAACCGCGACTGCAAAATTGAAAAGCCTTTCAGTAAGATCGTTTTTCATACATCCAGTATTTTGAACATACTCTACCTGATCTGATATTTTGCCTTTTGACTTTTGACCTTTGCCTTTTGACTTCAGTGTTTAAAATGCCGCATAGAGGTGAACACCATAGCGAGGTCATGCTCGTCGGCGGCGGCGATAACCTCATCATCGCGGACCGATCCGCCGGGCTGTATAACCGCCATAGCTCCCGCTTCTGCCGCTGCGAGCAGTCCGTCGGCAAACGGGAAAAACGCGTCTGACGCGACCGCGGATCCTTTCAGGTCAAGGCCCGCCTCGGCAGCTTTTGAACGGGCGATTTTCGCTGAATCGACACGTGACATCTGTCCTGCTCCAACCCCGACTGTCTGTCGGTTCTTCACATAGACGATCGTGTTTGACTTCACATGCTTGCAGATCTTCCATGCAAACATGAGATCATCGAGTTCCTGCGCGGAAGGCTGACGTTTCGTAACGACTTTCAGGTCATCCCGGGAAACAATCCGGCTGTCTCTCTCCTGTACCAGCATGCCGAACTGGGTTGACTTGTATTCCGTAACCTCCTGCAGAAGAGGTTTTCTCTGGAGAAGAAGACGCCGGTTCTTCTTCTTCATCAGCATATCAAGAACCCCTTCTTCATAAGCCGGAGCGATAAGGATTTCAGTGAAGATTTCATCAACGGCCTTCGCGGTTTCCATATCGAGCGGTCTGTTGCATGCGATAATCCCGCCGAAAGGAGACTGGGTATCGGTAGAAAACGCTTTGCGGTATGCCTCGACAAGTGTATCGGCCTGCGCTACCCCGCAAGGATTGGTATGTTTGATAATGACCACCGCCGGCGCTTCATCCCTGAACTCTTCAATCAGAGCGGTCGCCGCGGCAGTATCGAGCATGTTGTTGTATGAAAGATCCTTGCCGTGCAGTTTCTGGAAATACTCCTCAAACGAACGTGACCCGCTGCCGTCGTCCATACGATAAAAACCGGCGTTCTGATGCGGGTTCTCACCATAACGCATATCGATCTCTTTTTTCAGTTCTACACTGATCGATCCTGCTTCCGAAGATACCTCTCCCTCTGAAGATGCAGCCAGGTAATCCGCGATTGCCCGGTCGTAACGGGATGTCAGTGTAAACACTTTTCCTGCCAGCTTCAGTCGTGTCGAACGTGTGGTCGCGCCGTTGTTCTCCCGCATCTCATCGAGTACCGTCCGGTAATCGGCGCTTTCAGTGATAACGGTCACCGACTCATGGTTCTTTGCCGCACTGCGAAGCATTGAAGGTCCGCCGATATCGATATTTTCAATCGCCTCTTCAAACGTTACATCAGGTTTCGCGACTGTCTCCTGGAACGGATAGAGATTGACGACAACCATGTCGATAAAACCGATACCGTTATCCCGTGCCTGGGCGATATGATCCGCATTATCACGCACAGCAAGCAATCCGCCGTGGATTTTCGGATGCAGCGTTTTCACCCGACCATCCATAATTTCCGGAAATCCCGTGATGGTTGAAATGGAAGCCGCGGCAACACCGGATTCCTGAAGTTTCCGCAGAGTTCCTCCGGTCGAGAATATTTCAACCCCCATGGATGAGAGCTCGCGGCAGAATTCAACAACACCGGATTTATCAGAAACTGACACTAATGCACGCTTGATAACAGGATCAGACATTTGTAGATTAGATTGGAAAGGTTATAGTTGAAACAAAGGGTAAATGTAATCAAATATACAGTAAATGGCCAACCATAAAACAAGGCTTGCCGTCTTCTGTTCGGGCACCGGTTCGAACTTTCAATCCCTCTATCACGCTCTCAGAGAAAGAAACATACCGGCCGAATTTACGCTCTGCCTGTCCAACCGTCCTGAGTGCGGAGCCTTCTCCTTTGCCGATCAGCATGCTATTCCAACAGTGCATCTTTCAGAGAAACAGTTCGATACACATGAAGCATTTGCCGCCGCGATGCTCAAGGCGCTCGATAAACGCGCCGTAGAGTATATTCTGCTTGCCGGATATCTGAGAAAAGTCCCCGAATCCGTCGTGAACGCATACGCAGGCAAAACACTTAATATCCATCCCGCCCTGCTGCCGAAGTTCGGCGGCCCCGGCATGTACGGCATCAATGTCCACAAAGCGGTACTCGAGGCCGGTGAAAAAGAATCAGGAGCAACAGTGCATTTTGTTGACCCTGAATACGACAAAGGCCCTGTTCTGCTGCAGCGCAAGGTTCCGGTCAAACCGGGTGACACCCCTGAATCGCTCGCATCGAGAGTGCTGGACTGCGAGCATCAGCTCTACCCCGATGCCCTGGAACTGCTCATCAGAGGAACAGAGCTATGAGCAAAACAGTGCTCATTAATGAACTATTCCTCTCCATTCAGGGAGAATCGACCTTTGCCGGAACCCCGTGCACCTTCATCCGTCTCTCCGGGTGCGACAGCGCCTGCAGGTGGTGCGATACACGGTACGCGTCAGTGGAAAACGGCACCGCCATGAAGCTTTCCGAAATAGAACGCCGGGCAGACGGTTTCAGAACACCGCTCGTTGAAATCACCGGGGGGGAACCGCTCCAGCAGGAACCAGTTTACGCGCTCATGAAACAGCTTTGCGACAAAGGCTATACGGTGCTTCTCGAGACAGGCGGCTTTCTTCCCGTTGACCGCGTCGATCACCGCGTACACAAGATCATTGACCTCAAAGCCCCCTCTTCAGGAGAGAGCGGGCGCATCTGCACGTCGAACATAGAACTTGCTGTTTCAGCCGCGGAACCGCTCAAAAAATTCTTTGAATTCAAACTGGTCCTTGCCTCCCGTGAAGACTACGACTGGGCAGTAGATCTGCTCAATCGCTACCGCCTGAACGAACACTGCACCGTGCTCATGGGAGCAGTTTTCAACAAACTGCCCCCGGCCCAACTCGCCGCCTGGATTCTGGAGGATCATCTCAATGTCAGGCTCCAGCTACAGCTCCACAAATACATCTGGCCGCCCGATATGAGGGGAGTATGAGAAGAGTGTTGAATTGTTGAAT
>JAPHUN010000003.1 GCA_026193435.1 Chlorobium sp. | reverse complement strand
TTGCATTCCCATTTGGAACCTTTTCAATCCCACCACACAAAGTTTTTTTCAGACAAAACTGCGGTACAGATTGACAATAGGGCTCAATGTTTTGTATTGAAACACATAAATCAGACCTATTCCACCACTTTAAAAAAGGGTTCTGAAAAAGAGCGACAATCACAGCCCCCAAAGTACCCAAAGCAACAATGACGTCAACTAATCCCGCATCAACATTAATAACAAAAATCTGTGAAGGCAAAACAAAAACGATACAAAAAAATCCTAAAACACAGAAAAACCATTTAAAGGAAAACCGTCCGATAAATCTAAAAAATTTATTGCCATCACATTTCATAAAAAAGAAATAAATCCTAATTATAATGCCTATTAAAGAACAATCGCAATCCTTTGCAACTCACTTCTTATTGTGCAACTGAGCATATGCCATAGCATGGGCCGTAAGAGATGCCGCAAAAGTCGTAAAACTGAATTCAGGATTCGTTTCGATAAATTTTCCTTTGAGCCCTCCGGTTTTCTCCGACAATATCAGGCAAGCCCCATCATACAAACGCTCACGCATAAGCCGCTCGCAAAAAAGTTCATACCGTTTTGCGTAAGAAGCATCTTTGAACTCGGGAAAAACTTCGAAATGCGGTTCGTCCACCCGAACCGGAGTAGTTGATTTGGGAGCATCTTCGAGCAGCATCAACCAACCAAGCCAAGGCTTCTGTGAAGGCTTGAATTTACCTTCACGGTATGCCGTAAGAAGATCAGTCGAGTTACCAAGAGCTTCTTCAACCCTGTTATTAAAATTGTTGCCAAATGACGGGCCGATATGAGCTTTCAGTTCAATCGAAGCCAGTAGTATTCTGTCAACAACAACCAGCAAGTCCCAATTCTTGGTTGGCCTAAAATATCCCGGCAACGTAGTTGACTTGACATGGATTGCAGAATCGGGCAACCCGGCCTCAGCAAGCAACTCGGTCAACAATTTGATAAATCCATCGAGGTGTTTGCCACCTGTTACAGCACTCCGGTTACCAGCGTCTTTCTTTCCCGTCGCCGAACCCTGCTTCTTGTGCTGTTGGGTCCTGACTTTCCAGAAATGTCGAACCGCTTTCGAGACCCTCTTATTTAAATCCATACTTACACGCTTTCGGCCTGCGTTATGATTTCCGCCGTTGAAAACAGGGAAGCCGTTGCCTGGCGAATGCGTTTCTCGGCCATGGTATAGTACTGAGGGTCAATCTCCACCCCGATTGAATTCCTCCCCCATCTGGCTGCCGCGACCGTCGTCGTACCAGTTCCCATAAAGGGATCGAGCACCGTATCCCCGACAAAAGAGAACATGCGAATCAGGCGCTCAGCCAATTCCTCGGGATAGGGAGCGGGATGGTTCCGGGTTGACGCGCCGGTAAGACCTGTCCAGATAGACTGAAACCATTGCCGGTGGTTTTCATCGGAGATAACCGACAGTACACGGGTGGCAACCGAAGGTTTACGATACCCGCCCGGCTTACGTTCCATAAGAATGAATTCGATATCGTTCTTGATCACCGAGTTCGGCTCGTAGGGTTTTCCGAGAAAGCCTCCTCCGTTCCCGTTTGCCTCGTAAGTGGCATTCGCGATCTTGTGCCAGATGATAGGCGACAGATTATCGTAACCCATTTTCCGGCAATGCTCCTGAATGGAAGCATGAAGCGGCACGACGGTATGGCGGCCGTCATTTTTTCTCCGAGAAAGACACACATCGCCTACGACGCAAATCAACCTGCCGCCCGACACCAGAACCCGGTAACAATGTTCCCAGACCCTGTCCAGTTCGAGAAGAAATCTTTCGTAATCCGCCACGTCGCCAAGCTGATCCTCATGATCACGGTATTTCTTCAATGTCCAGTATGGCGGGGAGGTCACAACGAGATGCACCGATTCGTCCTCTATAAACCCTAATCTCCGGGCATCGCTCTGAACCAGCCTGTGCTCGGTCTCGACCTGCTGAACCGCCGCTTCAATCTCACCAACCAATTTCCTGTTTTTAGCTATACGTGGAATATCGGTCTGAGGGTTCTCAAGATTTACAACCGAATCCGGCAGGCAACTATTGTAATGAAACTCTTTAACTGACATAAAATATCCGCATCACTTTTACTTTTCTCAAAATGATCCCCCTATTTATCCATAGACGTTGCACATTATTATCAATAGCAAAAAAAACTTGACCATTAATGCCTGCCATAAACGAAACGACATGATAGTTCTGGCAATCCAACAGTATTAAAATGCAAAATTTCGCTATAACCACCGAAAAACCCTGCGGAACAATTAAGCATGACTTACTGCTTATATTCGTTTTCCTTCTCGGAAGAAACAACAAAAAGCACCCCAACACCCAAAGGCACGAGCATATGTAGCACAAGTCCATAACCCGTTAAATAAGTCACCGTTTGTGCGGCGAGAATAGCCAAAACATCCATATACCCGCCTGTTCGTGGGTAACGCCAGCCAAGAATAATTCCAATAAAAACAAAAGGAAAAGCCGTCAGCCATGCATTATCGTGAGCGGTATACTCAGGCTTAAGAAAGGGAAGAGGATTCCCGTACCCGAAATAGAATGGAAGGAATAAAATCACAATGACAATCGCGGTACCCGCGATTCTCGCAATCAAGCTTGTCCATTTTTTTATCTTCATTTCAGCCGTTTTTAACTGCTTAATGCCTTGCCTCCAGCTTCAAGCACGCAGTCATCTACATGGCGTCGTCGAACTCTCTGCGATATCGGGCTATTCCACCTTCTTCGGGTAAAACATCCCTGTCAAATATAACAACCATAAAGGCTTCATCGGGAACATCATTCCACTGGCTTTCGAGCTTGTAGTGCGAAGCCTGTTCAAAACCAAAACGCGGATAATACTCCGGATGCCCCAGCACAATGACAAACGGGCTTCCCGACTGTTGCAGGTGCTGCAATCCTTGCCGAACGAGCAGAGAACCAATACCCTGATTCTGATATGAAGGCAAAACAGCCATCGGAGCCAACCCCATCCCTTTTACCCTGGAACCGTCAAGAGTAACCGGAGTAAACAATATATGTCCTATGACTGTATCCTGATTGACAGCCACAAACGAACAATATTCTTTACAAGATTTACGAAGTTTGTCTACAATTGCCGCCTCATGCCCTTGTTCGAAAGCCATCTCGTTGATCCGGCGAACAGCATCCAGATCAGAAGGCCTCTCTTCCCGTATTTCAATCATATACCCGACATAACGTAGCTTCTTTCCTCAGTGCCCCTTTTTTCATTTCTCAGCCACCAGATTTATCCGCCGGAAGGTCTCGAAACAGGTTCCATCCTCCTGTAGAGTTTCTTCAATCATGCGCTGCACGACATAGTCACGGAATGATGAGCGCTGATCCTCGGGAAGGTAGGGAAGGAAGGGGACAAGGCTTGGCTGGTCGACCCATTTGATCATGGTCTCCTGGTCGGGAAAGTAGCGGTCGGCATTCTCACCCCATACCCTGACATTCTTCAGTCCACCGGATTCAGCAAGAGCAGCATACTCATCGATTTCAGGCATATACCACGGCCAGTCAAACTCGGCAAAATATTGCCCAAATCTCTCATGGGCCATAGCTTCCCTAATTACCTTGAAAAAGCTCTGGCAATTACCGTCACCCGCGAAATTAAAGCGGGCCCTGCCACCGGGCTGGAGCGCACGACCAACGTTTTGCAAAAGTTTCCGGTGATCCTTCACCCAATGCAGGGTTGCGTTGGAAAACACGACGTCGAATTCATCGGTAAAATCAAGATCGTTGATATCTTTCAAAAGAAACTGAAGGTTTTCTTTGGCTTTCGGAAGAGCCGTGTCGATCATGCCCTGTGACGCGTCGACGCCGAGAACGTCACCGTCGGGCAAAAAATCCGCAATCTGAGCTGTAAGGCTCCCGTCACCGCACCCGAGATCGAGAACATGTTCGCTCCCCTTCAGATCAAGTTCGGCAATCAGCCCCATTCCCCATTCTTTCTGGTGGGACGAGGCCTGTTCATACTTTTTTCCGTCGAATTCATGCGCCATCGCTGTTCTTACGACTGTGTTGCGAAAAATTCAGGCACCGGATGATGGATGCTGCCTGCTCGACATCCAGAAATCATCATATCCGTCCTTCACAATCACGACGATCTTCTGACGGCGGCACAGTTCGAGCACCGCAAGAAAGGTCACAACAAGCACAAGAGGCTCACTAACTTCTTTAAGTATCGTTCTGAATGATATCTGTATCGTTTCCCTCAGTTTCGAGAGAATCAACGCACTCTGTTCATCAACGGTTACCGGAGCTTCGTCTACGTTCTGCACATGCACTTTCGGCATGTTCTCCATAACCGATTTATAGGTCATGATAAGATGATAGAGTGTAGGGCGGTTGACAGGCTCATCGAGCTCATCGATCACTTCAGCCTCAAGTGAATCGAAAGAGCCTCTGGGAAACATGAGGCATCTTGTTTCTTCGAGCGAACGCATTTTCTCCGATCCTTCCTTTATTCGCTTATACTCCATAAGCCTCTCAACGAGGTCCGATCTGGGGTCGAACTCGGAAGCATCGCTATCGTCGGGATCCTCGTTCGGCAGGAGCATTTTCGCCTTGATGCTCATCAGAAGAGAAGCCATATAGATAAAATCAGCCGCAACCTCGATATTGAGCGTCTGCATGGTCTCGAGGTATCCGATAAAGTCTTTGGTAATTCTGGAAATCGGGATATTATAAATATCAAGTTCGTCCCTCTTGATAAAGAAAAGAAGCAGGTCAAGCGGACCCTCAAACTCATCCAGGCTTATTCGAAACATACTGCTTGCTCTTTGGGTAGTTCAGAAGTATAAAATAGGAATTATTCCATAAATAGCTTTAGCTTTCTATACAACATCTTTTCCCGGATATCATAGACTTCAGATGCATAACATTTTTCTCACTCTCCTGACCACGTTGCTCTTCCTCGTTTTCACGTGGTCCCCGGTTCATGCCGAAACCCCGAAACAGTCCTTTGACAAAGGATATGAACGGCACATGAAGAGCCGTCACCTCGATGCCGCAAAGTATTACACAAAAGCAATAAAAGAAAATCCTTCATATGTACAGGCTTACCAGATGCGTGCCGCGGCATATCATTCACTGAAGGATTACGAGCGCGCTCTGCAGGACTATACCAGGGTTATCGAACTTGGGGAAAATTATTTCAGACCCGTAGCCTACTTCAATCGGGGAGTGGTCAACTACGACTCAGGACGCTATAAGGCCGCCATAACAGACTATAGCTGGGCTGTGTCATACGATAACAAAATGGCGTTAGCCTACCTGCACCGGGGTATAGCAAAGGGCAGAGTCGGCGATAAACGTGGACAGGTAAGAGATTTCCTCTTCGCTGCCCGCTATGGAGATTTTGAGGTAAAGCAATGGCTTGAAAAATATGCGCCGCATGTACTGGAAAGAAAATGAGTAGAAATGTTGTTGATTTGTTGAGCTGTTGAGCTGTTGAGCTGGCAATCAATTACCCTCTTGTACAACAGCGGCATAAAACAAGCCTGAAACCACTGGAGGACCAGAACCGATAGCTTGCGTTTTTTACAAATCAACGCCTCAACAAATCAACAGCTCAACACCTCTTACAGTCCGAACTGTTTGGTATCAACCATATCCATACTCAGAAGCGACCAGAAATCGACAGCGAGCCCCTGCAGGATATACTCGTAAGGCAGCCAGCCATATCCATTGTCTCCCCAGTCCGTCCCCCATGAGTTCCTGATCAACAGAGCCCCTTTTGTCTTGCTCTTCTTACAGGACGTATTGATTATCTCTTTTTTATCATCAAACCCGACCGCGACGATGGCGTGTCCCCACTCAGCCTTCTCATTGTCACAGGGAAAAGGAATACAGCCTTTGTCATCCGAGCTGTTGAACGAAGGAAAACCGAAAAAGCCGAACATGGACGGGATACCCGCAGCCAGAAACCTTTTCACGCTTTCAAGCACCACTCTTCTGTCCATATTTCCACTCTGAGGATCATGACAAAAATATCGTAACGCCTCGAAATTATCAGCCACGGCATAGACAAAGCCCGTCGGCTCCTTGTCATAATCGGGATCGACATCCGTATACTCCCAGTACTGCTCATGCGGAACACCGCACAATACGAGCGCACCCATGGTATTTCTCAGCCAGGCTCCGGTATCTCCGGTTGCATGCATAAGGTTGCGGGTAGTTTTATACACAAAAAGCCTTGATCCATCGATATGCTCCTCAAAGGCTCTGCGCTGCAGATACTCAACAACGCCCATGGCGGCATGTGCGGTACAGGAACCGATTTTCCCCTGATTCTCGACTTCTGAACACCACCCTCTCAAATCCACGGAATACGGCACAGCAGATTTCAACGCTTTTTCGCTCTGCCTCAGCTTCAGTTTTTTTGCCATATCGACAATTTCAGGAGTATCTACAGTATAGTCTCTTAAATCAGGCATCGGAGAAAGCCATCCCGTTCCAAAAGATTGCGTTGACCCGCAGAGTTGCAGGCATACATGTTTCGGTATCATAACTGCCTCCATATTTTTTTAGCGTTTGCATACATGACCACTGATCAGTACTACCATTCACAGAGTGATCTTCCGGCTTGTCGGATGGAAAGGGGCAAGCCGAGTGTAAAAATTACGAAACATTTCTGTCAGGAAAAAAGAATATGCCTTTCCGCAAAAAAGAAAAGCCGGCAGAATACCGGCTTTTCTTTTTTGCTGGAGCACAGCACGATATGCACAATCGCTATATCGCCTTACTTCCGCGCTCGTCAGTCCGTATGCGTACGCATTCCTCGAGAGGTGTCACAAATATTTTCCCGTCTCCTACCTCACCGCTGCCATGTCTGGCCGACTCAACAATAGTCTGAATTGCCGGTTCGACAAACGCATCATTAAGAGCAATCTCTATACGTATTTTTGGAATCAGATTCGGAACAATCTTTCTTCCCCGATATATATCAATATCCTCCTGCCGTCCGTGACCTGAAATCCTGCTGACCGATATCCTGGTAATATCCGACTGGATCAATGCCTCACGAACGGTATCCAGCTTGTCCTCCTGAATTATGGCTGTTATCAGCTTCATAGTATTGAAAATTAATTAAGGTTGATAAGACCATAACCGTGCTCCCCATGCAGGCTCTGATCAAGTCCGGTCATTTCATCGGTCTCTTTCAAGCGGAAACCAATGGTTTTTTCAATAATAACGAGCAGTACGATCGTGACAATAGCCGCGTAGACGATCGTAATCACCACTGCAGCTGCCTGAACACCAAACTGCTGCCAGACAGTCCAGCTGCCTCCCGCGGCCAGCGCTGCATCAGCCATCCAGGCTTCACGAATGAAAAAGGTGAGTGCGAGAGCGCCCACAATACCGCCGATCCCATGAATACCGAACGCGTCGAGACTGTCATCATAACCTGCACGGTTTTTCACCTGAATGGCCAGAAAACAGAACACAGATGCGAGAAAACCGATCACCATTGCGCCATCAGGCTGAACGACACCTGCAGCAGGGGTTATCGCAACAAGACCTGCAAGAATACCCGACACAACCCCGAGAGTCGTTATTTTTTTGTACAGCAGCGCTTCTATGATCATCCAGGCAGACGCTCCAGCGGCCGCCGCAATCTGTGTAACGGTAAGCGCCCTTCCTGTATCGAGATCACTGGCAACAGCGCTGCCCGCGTTGAATCCAAACCACCCTACCCAGAGCAATCCGGCACCAATCATCGTCATAACCAGATTGTTGGGATGCATGACATTTTTCGGATATCCACGCCTTGAACCGAGAAACAGTGCGGCCACAAGAGCGCTGATACCGGAAGAGATATGCACGACGGTACCTCCCGCAAAATCTATAGCCCCTGCCGGCCCCATATTGAACAGAAAACCATCTTCAGCCCAAACCCAGTGACAGATCGGGCTATACACCATGAGACTCCAGAGCGCAATAAACACAACATACCCTCTGAAACTGACTCTTTCAGCAAAAGCACCAGCGATCAGGGCAGGAGCGATGATAGCGAATTTCCCCTGAAACATGGCAAAAACATACTCGGGAATACCCGAATCCAGAATTGAATCGTCAATTCCCCGAAGCAGCACATAATCAGGATTCCACCCGACAAGACCGCCCAACACATTTGGCCCGAAGCTCAATGCATACCCCAGAAAAGGCCATAATACCCCGATAACCACCATTGCAGCAAAACTGTGCATCATGGTGCCGAGAACATTTTTTGTCCGCACGAGCCCCCCATAGAACATTGCCAGTCCCGGCACCATGAGCAGAACAAGAGTCGTTGCGGTCAACATCCATGCCGTTGTGCCGGAATCTGTGACCCCGCCTGAAGCCCAGACCGTATCAGCAACGATCATAAACAACAGCAATAACAATCCGGTACTGATCAGCTTTTTACCCATAACCATTACGTTTAACCGATATTTCTACAATCCTTATTTTTTAATAACAACGGAACTAAATTAAAAATAATTTTAAGCCAAACAAATGATCGGCTATAAATTATTACCTCGTTGTAGTCGATAGCACAAAAAAGTAGTCAATCCATACAAAAACACTGATCTACCAACGCGTTCTTTACCGATTTCCAAACATCCATGGCTTTACCGGTCAGGAGGAACAGACAAGAGCACGGTTTATTCTTCCTGTGAAATTTTTTCTTTTGAAATACGTAGATCGGTAGAGTAAATTACCACATCAGCCAATGGTTGGCTGATCGCTATCGGATAACGTGTGCTTTTGGTTATTTGACAGCGGTTCTCTTTCTATCAAAGCACACGTCATCTTATATCAAAAATGAACATTTACATTGGCAATCTACCCTACAGCTTATCTGAAGAGGAACTCAGCGATGCATTCGCTCAATTCGGTCAGGTAGACAGAGCGAACATTATCATGGATAAAGAAACCGGCCGCTCGAAAGGCTTCGGATTTGTTGAAATGCCAAACGACGATGAAGCACAAAATGCTATCGATTCTTTGCATGACAGTGATCTGAACGGCCGCTCTATCAAAGTCAATCAGGCAAGGCCCCGTGAAGAGCGACCCCCTCGGAGAGACAACTACTGATTGCTCAATAAGACCGCAAACATACAACGGCTGCCATGCTTTGCCACGGCAGCCCCTTTATAGCCAGCATCGATATCCTGGCTAATGGGAGGAATGCGGCAACTCTTTGGTCACCAAACTCCATCCACGATCCTGACAGTATCGCTGATCTTGCAGGGTGCGGAAAAGAAGTCTACAACCGATGCTGTTATATTGCTCAGTATCGGCCAGCCGGCATAGAGCCCAACGCTGACAACAGCGGACATTCAAGAAAGAAAAACAGGCGCAGCCTGAAGATCAATTCCCCAAATCAGCACCAGTGACGTAAGAAACGTCGATATATACAACACCTGTTGTTCGGTGAAATGCTGTTTTAAACCCTATCGGTTCAGGCTCTTTGCCGTTGCAATCTGTAAAAAACCGAAGATCAGTGCTGCAATGCATGTCGCGACTATAGTTATCGAGAACGGTGCATAAAAAAAGACAGATTGAAGAGCTTCATCAGAAGGCGTTCAATCTGCCGTAAAGATTGCGATACTGTTCGAAGGGAGAACATCCCTCATATCGCTTCTTATTTATTAATAATAACCCCTAGATCCTCCAGAAGAGACTGAAGATCTTCTTCATGCTCAACCTCGTCCTCAAGTATCTGTACAACAATATTGTACGTCACCGGATCTTTCATTCCAATCTCTTCGATAATACTGTTATAGGTGGATATAGCACACTGTTCCCCTGAAATATTCTGCTCGAGAATCTTCTCGACAAATGGATTCTCCGGCTCATCATAACCGCAATTTGTCCAGTCGAACCATTTTTTCGGTGATGTAAGCGGCACCCCTCCAAGCTGGATGATGCGGCCGCTGACCAGATCAGCATGACGAAGCTCATCCGCGGCGTGCTGCAGAAGCTCTGCAATAACTGCATCTTTCATAGGGCCTTCGACAATCTTCGCACCGATCCAGTACTGATAATAGGCAAGCCATTCATCGGCAAATGCCTTATTCAGCAGCTCAAGTACCCGATCAATATGCTCTCCGACGATTTCACGACCTCTGGTTCCCATTCCTTCTCCTTTTATTGTTGGTAAGATAAAAGCATTACACCCGACAGACAGCGGGGAATTCCTCTCCCTCCTGCCTACTTATTATGTTCAACAAGGTCAGCCAGCGCTTCACGAAGAGATGGATGCGAAAAGCGATAG